>RXIE01000079.1 GCA_004212135.1 Candidatus Methanophagales archaeon ANME-1-THS
GTGTACATATATTTTTCTATGAAATTGGGACACGACCGAATATTTGATATAATGGCGTTATTCTTGAAATAGGAGAGAAAAGTTCGATGAAGTTGAGAAAATAAGACTGTATAAAAGAAAGAAATCGAACTCTAAAACCAGCAATAACTATTGAAATCGAAAAAGGAGAAAATTAACCCGCCAAAGTTTCAGAAAGGAGCAGGAGAAAAGAGATTGCATAACGGTGGTGAAAAAAAAAGATACAAATCAGAGAATAGAAAGTTCCGAGTTCTTTCTATTCCCCGAGTTCTCATGCTCACTCAAATCGGCCTTGAATCGTGTGCGCCGTGTATCGCCCGATTAGTAGGGCGGCATGCCGCCAGGCATTCCTCCGGGCATACCACCAGGCATTCCTCCTGCACCCGGTGGTGGTGCTTTAAACTCTTCTCGCTTCGATGCGATCACGTCATCGATCTTGAGGATCATTATCGCGGCATCGACTGCTGAATTCACTGCCTGTCGCTTGGTCCTCAGCGGCTCTATCACGCCCTGTTTCCACATATCAATGATCTTTCCGGTATAAACGTCCAGGCCCGCATACTTGTTCCCTTTTTCGTGTGCGGCTTTCAGCTCCACCAGCTTGTCGATGGGATCGAGCCCGGAATTTTCCGCCAGGGTTCGTGGTATGATCTCCATTGCCTCTGCGAATTTCTCCACTGCTAATTGCTCCCTTCCTTTGAGCGAGGCGCTGTAATCCCTGATTTTCAAAGCCAACTCGGTCTCCACGGCTCCGCCGCCAGCAACCGCTTTGCCATCTTCGATGATGCTGCCCACCACACGGAGCGTATCATGTAACGATCGCTCAACTTCATCAACCACATGTTCGGTCCCACCCCGTATCACGACGGAGACCGCATGGGGGTTCTTACATTGCTCGATGAACAACATCCGGTCCCCTGCTATCTTTCGCTCCTCTACCAACCCGGCATGCCCCAAATCACTCGCTGCGATTTCTTCCACGTTGCTTACAATCTTGCCGCCCGTGGCTTTTTCCAGCTTCTCCATATCGCTCTTCTTCGCCCTTCGCACTGCAATGATCCCTTCCTTCGCGAGGTAATGCTGCACGAGGTCATCAATTCCTTTCTGGCAGATCACGACATCCGCACCGCTTTCCTTGATGCGTTCCGCCATTCGCCGCATCATCCGCTCCTCTTCCGCGAGGAAACTCTTGAGCTGATCCGATGTCCTTATCTTTACTTCTGCACTCGTCTCTGTCTTCTTTACTTCCAGTGCAGCGTTAATCAAGGCTATTTTCGCATTCTCGATCTTCTTTGGCATACCTGGATGGACGACCTCTTTATCCAATGCGATGCCCTGCACCAACTCGGTATCCTGGATTCTCCCGCCCACCTTCTTCTCTACATTGATATTATCCACGTCAACGACATTCTTGCCCTCAGCATCTTTCTCTGCGATCGCTTCGACCGCTTTTATTGCGATTTCGGCGAGGAAATCACGAGCAGCCTCCGCGGATTTCCCGGTGATTGCGGTTTGCGCTATCTTCTTCAGCTCCTCCTCATTCTTGATATTTATATCCGTGGCGATTCCATCCATCACCTTTCTCGCCTGCTCAGCGGCCAGTCGATAGCCCATTGCGATGACGGTCGGGTGCAATTCCTGTTCCAGGAGTTCCTCAGCCTTCTTGAGCAGTTCGCCACCAATGACCACCGCGGTCGTCGTGCCGTCCCCAGCCTCTTCATCCACCGTCTTCGCAACTTCCACCATCATCTTCGCTGCGGGATGCTCGATATCCATTTCCTTGAGGATTGTCACACCATCATTTGTGATAACCACATCACCAAGGGAATCAACCAGCATTTTATCCATTCCTTTCGGTCCCAAGGTGGTACGAACAGCAGAAGCAACTGCTTTTGCCGCATTTATGTTCCTGCTCTGTGCGTCTCTTCCCCTTGTCCGTTCACTCCCCTCTTTCAGTACTAATACCGGTATTCCACCCAATTGTCCTGCCATTTTGTATTCTTCCCTCACTCTTTATCCATTGGAGATAACCAACGCTAACTTCAATCTTATTTTTAACTCTTCCATTATAAATATTTCCGGAATGGTAAAGTGGATAAGGGGGCAATGGTTGAAGCGTGTGAAGGATAAGTGGGAGAAGTAAGAAGAGCATGAGGGTGGTAATGAAGTTCGGGGGTGTCGCGGTGGCAAATGGCGAGCGGATCAAGAGAGTCGCCCATCTGATCCAGCAATTCAAGGATGAGGAGGAACGAAAAGAAGGTAAACGAGCCGAGATAGTCGTGGTGATCTCCGCGCTCTCCAAGGTCACTGATATGCTCCTTGAGAATGCGAGCAGGGTAGCTACCGAAGGGAACCTGGAAAAGGTGAAAGTATTTGTGGAGGAGGTACGAGCCAAGCATGAGCTCGCGGCTTCAGAGGCGATTGCCAATGAAAACGAGTTGATAAGAGTGAAGGACGAGCTCAAAGAGCGAATAGCGGAGATGGAGAAAGCGATGATCGGCATCTGCCTGTTGGGTGAATTATCACCGAGATCACTGGACTATATCAGTTCGTATGGTGAACGCCTGGCAGCCCCGATACTCGCGGGTACGCTCCGCGCAATGGGAATGGAGGCGGTGCATCTTACGGGTGGTGAAGCGGGTATCATAACGAATGAGGAGTATGGCAATGCGCAATTGACCTGGGGCGCGGAGCGCGAGATACGGGATAAAATCATGCCGTTGCTCGAAGATAGAATACCAGTTGTAACGGGCTTCATCGGCGAGACGAAGAAAAAGACTGTAACAACGCTCGGCAGAGGTGGGTCTGACTATACTGCCACGATAATTGGAGCGGCGATCGATGCCGACGAGATCTGGCTCTGGAAGGAGACCGAGGGTATCATGAGTGCGGACCCCAAAATCGTCAGGAATGCGAGAAAGCTTCCATACCTCTCGTATATCGAGGCGATGGAATTATCCTACTTCGGTGCTTCGGTCCTCCATCCGAGGGCAATGGAGCCTGTAATGAGGAAAAAAATACCGATACGGGTGAAGAACTTATCCAAGCCGGAAGACGCCGGCACTCTTATTGGGACCGAGCCGGAGAAGACCACGAAGGCTGCCAAAGCCATTACGTTCATTGAAAACATCTCGATCCTCAATATCGCCGGAAGTGGCATGAGGAGCATATCGGAGGTTGCAGCTCGTATATTCTCGGCCTTAGCTGCTAAGAATGTGGACATCATCATGATCAGTCAGGGCTCATCTGAAATGACCATCTCGCTCGTTATTGCTACGTCCCAATTGGACCGAGCGATTGGCGCGATCCAGAGCATTGACTCGGGTGGCGCGGTCATACGGGATTTCAGCTCTAATAGCAATGTATGTGCGGTCGGTGTGGTTGGCGCCGGTATGGCAGGAATACCAGGCGTGGCAGGTAAAGTCTTCTCCGCGCTCGGCAAAGAAGGTATAAGTGTGATCATGATCTCCCAGGGCAGTTCAGAGTTTAATATCTCGTTCGTCGTGAAGAAAGAAGAGGCCTACCGGGCAGCGCAAGCAATCCATGATGTCTTTGAGATGGGGGCATAACGTAAAGGCGGACTTCTAATGGCCCTGATTGGAGAACGGGGAGCTCAAGCTGGTTATTGATGCCCCGAGCGCACAAATGTAACCGAAAACGTAACTTATTTATTTGGTAGGGTACTAGAATCTATCAAGGGAATTTAAAAAGAACGATATGACTGACTCGAGTGAGGTAAGTGACAAGGATGATGAGCATGCGGAAGCTGACTTATTTGGGGGTATAGAACTCCAGACGACCGAGGAATTAGAAGTTCCCAAGTTGCTCATAGACCAGGTAATCGGGCAGGAACATGGCGTGGAGGTAATCAAGAAGGCTGCGAAGCAGCGAAGACACGTGACGCTAGTCGGCACACCGGGCACCGGCAAGTCAATGCTCGCGAGCAGCATGGCTGAATTACTCCCCAAGGAGGATTTACAGGATATCCTGGTCTATCCCAATCCTGAAGATAAACATAATCCAAAGATACGGGTGATCCCCCGTGGTAAAGGAAAGGAGATCGTGGATGCGCAGCGGTATGAAGTGAGAAAACGGATCCAATTGCGAAATACCTTCTTCATGTTCACGTTCTTCCTCGTCATGGGTATGGGTCTGATTTATACGGTCCAGACCGGTAAATTTGAGTATATCTTCTGGTCAATCATTGCCGCGGCTGCCGTGCTTCTGGTCTTCCGTTGGATGATGCCGAAAGAGGAGGCGATGCTGCCGAAGTTGCTCGTCTCCAATGCGGGCCGCGAGACCGCGCCATTCATCGATGCGACCGGTGCCCATTCAGGAGCTCTGCTCGGTGATGTTCGCCATGATCCTTACCAGTCCGGCGGATTGGAGACCCCAGCACATGATAGGGTCGAAGCGGGCGCTATCCACAAGGCGCACAAGGGGATTCTCTTCATTGATGAGATAAATACGCTGCGGATCGAAGCGCAGCAGAACTTGCTCACCGCGATGCAAGAGAAGGAATATCCGATAACCGGGCAATCGGAGCGAAGTGCAGGAGCCATGGTGAAGACCGATCCTGTTCCCTGTGATTTCATCATGGTGGCGGCGGGCAATCTGGATGCGATAGCAGGTATGCATCCCGCGCTCCGTTCTCGGATAAAAGGCTATGGCTATGAGATCTACATGAAGGATACTATGGAGGATACTGAGGAGAACCGAAGAAAACTTGTCCGGTTCGTGGCTCAGGAGGTAAGGAAGGACAAGAAGATTCCGCATTTTGATAAAAGTGGTGTGGAAGAGATTATACGGGAGGCGCGAAGAAGAGCAGGCAGAAAGGGGCATCTCACGCTCATTTTGAGGGATCTCGGCGGTTTGGTGCGTGTAGCCGGTGATATTGCTCGTGCTGAAGCTGCGCCCTATACCACGGGCGAGCATGTGATCAAGGCAAAGACGATGGCACGTCCTCGATACTCACAAGTGGCGGACGAATATCTCGAGCACAAGAAGGACTATAAATTATTCAAAACCGAAGGGTTTGAGATCGGTCGGGTGAATGGACTCGCGGTCGTCGGCGATTCAGGCGTCATGCTCCCTATAATCGCTGAGGTCACGCCCGCGCAATCGCGAGAGGAGGGTAAGGTGATTGCCACCGGCCGATTGCAGGAAATAGCGCAGGAAGCGGTACAAAATGTCTCTGCGGTATTCAAGAAATTCACCGGTAAGGATATCTCCAGCAAAGATATTCATATCCAGTTCGTGGGCACGCATGAAGGCGTGGAGGGTGATTCCGCGAGCATATCGATCGCTACAGCGGTTATATCCTCTCTGGAGAACATCCCGGTGGATCAGAGTGTGGCGATGACCGGTTCGCTCTCCGTGCGAGGCGACGTTCTGCCGGTAGGAGGCATAACGCCGAAGGTGGAGGCAGCCGCGCAGGCAGGCATCAAGGAGGTATTAATACCCCAGTCAAACCTGAATGATGTGCTCATCGAGGATCGGTATAAGGATAAGGTGAAGATAATCCCGGTGGTGAGTATCGAGGACGTGCTTGAACATGCCCTGGTCGGGAAGATGAAGAAGAAGTTCATCGAGAAGATAAAGAGCTTCACCATGATGGAGAAGATTATCCCCGAGGGCGTGGTGGACAAACAATTCGTGCAATAACGAAGTTTTAATACGAAGCATGCCCTTCTCTACAAGTGGCATGGTATTCAGTGAGCAGCTCCTTATAACCGCGATTACCGTCTCGGTCGCATTCTTCTTCGTGCTGTATGCGTACTTGGCACGTAAGATAAACACGTCGGCATTTATCGGAACGTTCACCCTTGGGGTGGTGATTCTGGCCTCTCTTGGGCTCAGATTCGGGTATATCGGTCTGCTTGCGCTTCTCGCATTCTTCTTGTTCGGGAATCTGGTGACGAGGTATAAATATAACGCAAAAGCACTACTCGGTGTCGCGGAAGGGAACAAGGGTATGCGCGGGATACCGAACGTGCTGGGCAATGGTTTTGCTCCTCTCGTCTTCGCCGTGCTCTATGCGGTTTCCGTCTCCCGGTGGAGTTATCCTACGCTCTTCTTGCTGGGCTTCTCGGGGGCGGTCGCAACCGCCTGTGCAGACACCTTTTCAACCGAGATCGGGGAAGCGGAAGGGAACCCGAGGTTAATCACGACCTTCAAAAAGGTCCCGGTGGGTACGAGCGGTGGCGTTAGTTTGCCCGGTTTTGGGGCTGCACTGCTCGGCTCAGCATTGATCTCACTTGTTTGCCTTTTGTTTGTTCTGTCTGGCGAAGAGCCGCGCATACTCACCATCTTCTTCCTCGTCTGCCTCCTGTCCGGGTTCTTTGGTAGTATTGCAGACAGTATTTTTGGTGCAACGATTGAGGATAAACCCATTTATAAAAAGCGTTTACAAACCTTTTTGCAAGCAAAAAGTTTGACCAAAAACGCTCTGCCGGCTTCGCAGTTCAGATTGAACAAACATCACGTGAACATCTTATCCACGCTCTCTGGTGGTCTCTTTGCAATGGTACTCGGCTCTTTCTTGGGTGTGCGGATATAGCCCTTAGAAAATACCAACCATAAGCCCCAAATAAGACCTTTTCTTGATGGATATACTTTCTCATTCGCATCACCATTTCAGATAGCAGTGCTTACAGTTTAGTTGGCAGAAGTCTACAATATGCAGGTCAAGAAAATTTGCCGGCATAGTACGTAGGTGTCATGCTTATGCTATTTTCCTCTTTGTTCTATATCTTCTGGTGTTAATGCTTTCCACACACCATAAACTTTCCATCCATCAATCATCTTACCGTGCAATTGCTGGTTCTCCGGTGTGAGATTACCAACAAATATATCTACTCTTTTGGTGCCTGTTCTAGGGTCATCTATACCATACATCCATGCGCCTATTTGCATCTCTGGTCTCTCCGCCAGTCGCTCTAGCTCTGCATTGATCTTCTCTGCTTCCCTCCTATATTCCGCGTCATAAGTTATATTCATCGTCCATCCATTGATAATCTTGCCATTTAATCGTTCATTCTCTGGTGTCAGTTTGGATACAAAAATATCCACTCTCTTTTCCGCTGTATCCACCGACCACCTGGTCATATGCATTCTAGGTTCAAGGATCGAGCGTTCTATTTCAGGCTTTACCTCGGGGGGAGTTCATTTTCAGTGGGTGCTGCTCTATTTCCCACTTCTTTTGGCTGTTTTACAACGAATAGAGCTATAATACCCGCGATTACGAGTGCGAAAACAGTGCTGAGTACTAACACCTTTCTTTTTCCTGCAAATGCTTTTTTCATTTCCTCTTTCATCAATCTACGATGTGCAGATTAGGGAAGTTTGCTGGCATTAGGTCCAATTGTGTATATCACCTCAGAGCTTTCTGGCCACGAAGCTGACTCGGTTATCCCTATTACCTTCTCTTCTTCAATATCTATCGTTGCCACAATAATCGTTGTCTCCCCCTTCGGTTGTATATAAACATCAACTAACAGTTTCTCTCCAACCAATCTCTGACGAGTCGTAGAGCTAGATTCTCTTTTTTCTATCTTCTCTTTTATCCACGGATCATTTTCCGCTATCTCATATGCTTTATCTGATTTTTCCTGCCCCATCTTGCCGCCCCAAGAATCTTCAGCTATATATATTACTCTCCTCTCTGTAAGACTTACCGAGACAGAGTAGGATATCATGGTTCCGACAATGCCTATGTTTACCATGACCAACCTTTCTCCCGGTCTCTCCCTTTTAATTTTACTCTCTTCCTTGATTTCGTTGACCCATGGAATCTCATAAGGTAATCCCGCTATCTTCTCATTCACGATTTCGTGATTGAGCGCGATCTCAATCGCTTCTACTCGTTCTTCTTCAGTTACTCCTCTGGGAGGCATCGGTTTGAAGTGGGTGTTTATAAGCATATTCATTATTTTTCCCTCATCCAAATCCACGATCACTTCGACCTTCGTTACCCATTCGGATCCGCCAATATACATCTCTACTACTGGGCATGTGTTTAAGACACTTTTTCCTTCGATGTATTGTTCACTCGTCGTCGTGTTTACGTACGATATACTGTATTCCTTGCCCTTCAGCATTTCCTTTATTCTTTCGTCTTCGAATGCTATTTTGATTGCTTTCGATTTTTCTTTATCTGTTAATTCTTTTATTGAACTTGGTTGCTGATTTGACCCTTCATGAAAGATACCTACAATCACCGCTCCCACGAATATGCATCCACTGATTGCACACAAACAAATTATAGCCCCTGTCTTTTTCATTTCTTTCACATCACCGCCTTTTGTTTTTATCTCCTTGAGTTACAGACATGACGGGCTCACCATGACTATGTCCCTTCTTGCACCCTGCAAGAAGCATGAGCATCATTCGAAGCAGCTGCGCAGTTACAATAGACATCCACATAAGCGTTGTGTTCATATCCTTCGTACCCTGGTCTTATATCATGCCAATGATCGCCGCTTTTACTACAAACAAAATATCCAAAGTTCTCTTGTTGCCATGGAGTGCAATATCCACTATTGATAATCTCTGTTGTACAGATCCTCGTTCTAAGCCAACAGTTGTAAATACAATTACCGCACTCAGGTCCTGCACAACACGTTCCTGTATAATGTATCTTCACCCTATCTGTTGCGGCATATAAAGTTGCTTGTACCTTGGCATAAGCACACAGATTTGGGCTAGTGTCTGTATCTTCGCAATAATCACTCCAATCATGCCAACAGAAGAAATAAGTCTTCTCCCTCTCCTTATTCTGCTGCGCCCTCCACCCAATACCGGGGTATACGTTTATCTTCTGTCTTATCTCATCTTTTACACTCATTTTTTCACCACTCTATATACTTACAGCAAGTCTCAAACGGATTCATCATCTCTTCTGAGCTCCTTATAACCGCTTGAATCGGCTGTGGATGCCTCCCTATGACTTTTTGATGCCTTTGGCAGTCCCAATAATTCAGGTCCGGAGTAACTGCTACTCCGTAGATGCCAGCAGCACATCCCGTTTCAATACAGGTCACGAGCGTTTTGACGTGGTTACTTGCATATTCCTTACCTTTAAGCCACTTAGTAAATCTGACACTTTTGTTTGAATTTTTGAATGGCTGATAGAGTTCGAAATTTAACATCGCGCACTCGTATTTCCAGCAGAGCTCGATGATGTGGTCAATGCTGTGGAAGTTCCACCTGCACAGCATGGAATGTTTAATCCCATATTCTTTTAAGCACCCCCAATGCCGCAATCGCCTTATCATACGAACCTCTTCCACGAATTCGGTCATGAGTTTCCCGGTCACCGTCAATACTTACCTGAATTCCGTCATTTTTCTCAAAAACATCAATATATTTTGGTATCAGAAGACCATTTGTGCTTAATATGAGGTGGTCTTGATATTCCCTGATTAAATCGCAGAGTTGCTCAAACTTGGAATACAACAAAGGCTCGCCGCCGCTCAGGATTATACTATACTCTTTAAGTGGTAATTCTGTGTTCAAGAAATCTTCACAGAGACTTTTTATGATTTCTAAAGGCATTTCGGTGGATGTAGGAGAGTAGTTCTGGCAATAGCAGTGCCTGCAGCTCAATTGACAGTTACTGGTGAGGTGCAGAGCTAAGAAGTTTTCAACCATGATGTCCTCGCCTCTTTATTCCTTTCCCATTCATCCGTCTTTGTCAACGCCAGATAGCCCCGTTCATCTTCCTCAATCTGGTATCGTATACCCCGGTATTGGGTGGAATAATAGACGCTCCGATCAACTCGCTTAAAATACTGCAATGCAATTTCATCAAGTTCGTAACGTCTCTTTTCAGATTCCTCCCTTTCATGATCCGGGCAGAAAGGGCAGTATATCTTTATAGCAAACTCAGGATTTATCCCGTGGAGAAACTCGCATGTATCTCTAAACGTTGAAGCATCTACGTTTGAAAAAGGAATTAAAGAAACGGCTGTTAGGCCTTCGAACTTTTCACTAACCAATTTAAGCGCATCTATTGTGCTTCGATTACTATGACCGGTGTATCCTTTATGCCACTCATCATCCAAGCTGCGAAAAGATATATTAATCCTATCCAGACCAAGGGCATTTGCTTCTTCAACGAAATTTGCATCGATAAGAGAACCATTCGTTATGAGCATGACTGAATAATTTGTATTCTTTTTAAATGATTCAATCAGTTTTAGTACTTCTTCCTTTTGAAGTAAAGGCTCGCCCCCGCTAATCATAAACATGGTTGTTGCATCTCTATCTAAAGTTAGCAGAAGCGCCGTGAGCTTATCAATAGATATTCCTACCGGGGGCACTCCCTTTAGACCGCAACAACATTCCGTGGGACACCATTTGCAATTCCAATTGCACCCCCACAGTTTAATGTTGATCCTGTATTTCTTTCTGCCAACACTATATGTCTATGCGTCATAAAAAAACTTTCGATTCGTATTCATAATTAAGGAATTATGAATGTATTATCATCAATTGTGCTATTTATTCATAAAATTGTTACAACTATGGTGGATACTATGATACTGGGCTTAGATGTGGGAGGCGCGAATACGAAAGCAGCGAATTCAGATCGTTCGTTTGTACGGCTAATTTATGCTCCTCTCTATAGAAACAAGGCAATTCTCCACGGCGTGTTGGCTGATGTGAAACGAGCGTTGGAGGCGGAACGGAAAGGGATAGAAGCAGTGGGGGCAGTGGTGACGGATGAAATATGCGGCTGCTTTAACACGAAGAAAGAAGGTGTTTTATGCATAAAAAACACAGTCTCCAGCATTTTTTCGGATGTGCACTTTTTTGATAAAGATTGCAGATTTAAGGATGGTTCCTCGGTGGATAAAGACCCTGTTTCTTCGCCGCGACCAACTGGCTGGCATCTGCATGGTTCCTATCTAAAGAATACAAAAACGCGATTTTCGTTGATATCGGAAGCACCACAACAGACGTAATTGTTACTCGTTTTCGAGTAAAGGAGAGGCAAAAAAACAGAATGAGTGCAATGCAAAGACTTGCAAGGGTTCTGTGCAGTGATCTCGATGAAATAGGTGAGGAAGGCGCGGCCGGTATTGCAGAGCAGATAAAGGAAGCGCAAGTAGGGGAGTTGGTAGATTCGATGAAGCGAATAAAAGCGAAAACTGGGTTAAAAAAGGTGGTATCGGCGTTGACAAAGAATTTTATCCTGAAAGAAGCGGCAGATTTGCTGAATATGGACTTCTTATCGCTTTCCTCTCTATAGTAAGGAAATATCGGCGGTATTTCCTGCTTATGCGGTGGCGAAGTTGTTGGAAAATCAGTAAATACCGCCCTTTTTGCATTGTATTCCGCTTAACACCCGGGAATTTTTATGGTGCCTTACAAATGGTATAAGTATAACCATGTCGATTCTGATAAAGAGCGTGTTGGTGGACGGTAAAGAGAAGGACATCTCCATTGAGGGTAACGTGATAGACGCGATTAGCGATCCGGGCAGTGCTAAGCGGATTAGGGAAGCGGAGTTTGTTCTTGAGGGTAAGAATAAAGCTGCAATTCCGGGCATGTTCAACGGACATACCCATGCGGCAATGACTTTGCTGCGAGGCTATGCAGACGATATGCCGCTCCACGAATGGCTTTCAACGAAGATCTGGCCGTTAGAGGCGAGGATGACCGAGGATGAGGTCTACTGGGGCACGAAGCTCGCCTGCCTCGAGATGATCCAATCAGGCACCACCTTCTTTAACGATATGTACTGGTACTGGGAGGGCAGTGCGCGAGCGGTCGCGGAATCCGGACTCCGAGCGATGTTATCCGCGGTGTTTATCGACGGATTTAATGACGAGAAGGCGAGAGAGCAGATACGGAGGAATGAAGCCCTGTATGAGGCAAGTAAACAGCTATCAGAGCGGATTATCTTCGCACTCGGGCCCCATGCACTCTATACCGTCTCGAGAGAGAGCCTTTACTGGGTGAAGGAATTCTCGGAGAAGCATGATCTTCTGGTTCATATGCACATATCGGAGACCAAAGAGGAGGTCGAGGAGTGCATAACGCGCTATGGGATGCGACCGGTGGAATTCCTCGCTGAGCTCGAGTTGTTAAGTCCGCGGATCATCGCCTGCCATTGCGTTCATCTGAGCAGGAAGGAGATGGAGTTGCTCAAGAACCACAACGTGAAGATCGTGCATAATCCGGTCTCGAATATGAAGCTCGCGGCGGGAAGAATGCCGTATGAGGAGCTGAAGAAGGCGGGTTTATACCCCAATATCGCATTGGGAACGGATGGCTGCGCCTCTAACAACAACCTCGACCTGTTCGAGGAGATGAAGATCGCGTGTTTGGTTCATAAGGCAGGTTCTGGTGACCCGACGAGCATGTCCGCGCAGGAAGCGTTTGAGCTCGCCACGAGTCATGGTGCCCATGTCTTCAGGTTGAATTCAGGTGTCATCGCGGAAGGAAAGCTGGCAGATATCGTCCTGCTCGACTTGAAGAAGGTGGAACTCGTGCCGAACCATAATTTGGTCTCGAATATTGTGTATGCGGCGAATGGGAGTTGTGTGGACACGGTCATCTGCGATGGTGCGATTGTAATGGAGGGCCGAAAGGTCGAAGGGGCGGAGGAGATCACCGAGAAGGCGCAAGAGGTTGCTTACAAGCTCGTGAGCAGCGATGATTCCTCGTGAAACGGCTCATGGTTCTTCTTCAGATGGGTAGCGATGCAGATGCGGTGAAGATTAGTCAAAGAACGAATTGGCTCGATCGGGTTACTTATAAAAGTGCACCATTATATCTCGTGGGGTTATGAATAATAAAACAGATGGAGAGAAGAAAGCATGAGACTGGCACGACATGGTGATACCGTTAAGGTTCACTACACGGGCAAATTGGAGGATGGCACGGTATTTGATTCCTCGAGGGATCGTGATCCGCTGCAATTTACTCTCGGCGAGGGTCAGGTAATCCCCGGCTTTGAACAAGCGGTCGTCGGGATGAATGTGGACGAATCGAAGACCGTCACGATACCGATGGAAAAAGCGTATGGCGCCCACCGTGAGGAGATGGTACTCGTGGTGGGTCGGAATAAATTTCCAGAGCACCTGCTCTTAGAGGTTGGTCAGCAGTTACAAATCCGTCTCGAGGATGGCCAATTAATTTTCGTCACGGTAACCGAGGTCACTGAATCGAGCGTGACGTTGGATGCCAATCATCCGTTAGCAGGGAAAGACCTCACGTTTGATATCCACCTCGTAGCGATTGGCTAACCGTTTCGGTACTGGTAACTGGTATGTGCGTGGGCAAGGTTGTGCTTATAACCTTTTTATACTCGTAGTGGTATAGGTGTTATAAAGTGAGGTAAATAAGAGAGAGGTTTAGACTTTTTTCTTGAATAATAGATGGCATATTTTAGAGAACTAGGTATTATTGAGCCTATTTTGAAATCAATAGAAGAAGCGAAGTTTGAGAGACCAACTGA
>RXIE01000080.1 GCA_004212135.1 Candidatus Methanophagales archaeon ANME-1-THS
ACCAAAAATGCTTCCGCACAAACTTTTGAAAAAAGTTTGACCAAAAATGCTTCCGCACAAACTTTTGAAAAAAGTTTGACCAAAAATGCTTCCGCACAAACTTTTGAAAAAAGTTTGACCAAAAATGCTTCCGCACAAACTTTTGAAAAAAGTTTGACCAAAAATGGCTCGCAGCAAACTTCAGAAGAGGTTGATCAAAACGTTACCCAGCAGACGCCTGAGAGTGTAAATGAAAGCGAAGAAGAGCCTGAAGCTGAGGACTCAGCAGGTAAGGGTGCGCCTGATAAATCCCGCAAGGCGGTCAAGAAATGGGCAACTGAAAATGAAACGATTGAAGCCTTTCTGTATGACAGTTCCGGCAGGCTCACGGCTATCGAGCCTGAGTTCGAAGAGCTCGGTGAAGGGGAGATTGAAATCACCCTCCCTCAAAAAAGAGCGTTCAGAGCAGGCGTGTATCGACTGGGCGTGGAGCTCGTGAAGGACGAGCGCGTTTACGTTGTAGAAAAGGAGTTCCCCTGGGGTCTGGTTTCCTTAAACACCAAAAAGAGCAGTTATAAGCCCGGCGAAGTAGCAGAGTTCATTATCATCGTCCTGGACAGGGAGGGGCATTCGGTCTGCGATGCGAATATTTCGATGACCGTTACCAATCCCGAGAATGAGCGTACAACGTATTCGACTGCAGATGGCACGATTTTACCCGGTGAAGCGTGCGGGCTCTATACAGCAAATTACACCACGGAGGGAGAGGGAAATCACACGGTAGAGGTCACCGCGTCCATTAAGGGTGATAAAGTCTCTTTTGAGACTGAGTTTTTAGTTCAGCAAGAATATGAGTTTGAGATTATACGAACGACTCAGAGTAAAATAGATCCTACGAGGCAAGACTGGTTTGACGTCAAAATAGATATAGTAAGTTTGACTGATGCACGCTCACTAACCATAAAAGAGTTTGTGCCTGCCGAGTTTGACGTTGATACAGCAGATGCCGCCACGGTTCTCGTGGAAGATGATACGAAGACGATAACCTGGACGAAAAATTTGATTGATGGAAAAACATCGGTACATTATTCGTACTCCGTTCCCCATATCTGGCCTTCTCTCTATGCGTTAGGTCCGACGGAAATTAATTATGATGGCAAAACCTTCCTTGAGGCAAGACCCTGGTATGTCGCGGTTGACCCTATGATAAGTTTTGGTGTAGGCGCAGCAGCAGATATAGGTTTAGCGCCTATCGATGATGAAACCTTTGTTTTGGCATGGATTAATGTCACAGGCAACAGCGCTCAGTTTATGATAAAGTATACAAACGGAAGCACGAAAGTTAATCCAGTTACCGTCGATACCGGCTTAGATTCAACACGAGATAGAGTCTCGATTACCATGATAAATTCAACCACATTTGCAATAGGATGGACAAAAACGAGCGCAGCAGATGATTTGAGGGCGATCTATGATACAGATGGGAATCAACTATTAGCACCAACAGCAGGTGACGCAGCCATAGGGACTCAATATTATGATGTTGCGTTGTCTCAGATGGGCGACCGATTCATGTATTGTTATGTCGATCAAGCAGAAGGTGATGCAGATTTGAGAATGTACGATAATGCTGGAACTTTAATTGGCGCTGAAGTAAATATAGATGGCGGAATGACCCCTGAGACAAATTTGAATAATGTTTTTGATTGCGTTGCGATAAACGCAACACGAGGTGCAGTATTCTGGTATGATGCCGGGACTTCTGATGATGTCACTTTTAATATAGTAAATGAAACTGGTGCAAAACTACTTACCGATGTTGACCTAGATGGTGCGGTAGGAACAGGAGCACAGGTTGCTGTGACTGCTCTTGATCAAAATAAGGTTGCAATGGCTTTCTACGACAATGCTGACCAGGACATAACACTAGCAATAAGAACTGTGGACAATTCTGTTGTGTTGGCCCCGACTGATATTGATACTGCTGCGGGGACAACTTCAAGAATAGCCATGGCTACGGTGAATAACGGCTCAAGTGATTATTTTGTTGTTGTATGGTATAGTCAGGCGCAGAACAAGATACTCGCAGGAGTGTTCAATGGCACGGGTGCACAAGTTACCTCTACATTTACCGTTGAAAGCAGTCCCAGCGCGAATTACAGCTTAATGTATGCCTTAGGAAGAGACGGCAGAACCGGGCTATCACTGTGTCCTGGCACATTCATCGTAGCATATGTCAATTCATCTGACAGCTCGGTAGTCAAGACTTACCTTATGGATGGCTCTGAATGGAATGGTGTTTGTGATAAAATACCACCATCACGGGATAATCAAAGTCAAAACGTATCGAAATTGCACAAGGGCGAAACCATAAACCTTTCTGTAAGATGGACGGACAATATTGAGCTAAAAAATGCAACGTTAGCTCATAATGGAACTGGAGCATGGCAGAACGTATCAACCATTGCTTTAAGTGGGACAGAATCATGGTCTAATTTCACTATCACAACTGGATTGGACTGGACACCGGGGATAAAAGGCTGGAAGGTATATGCAAATGATACTTCTAATAACGAGAACGTTACGGATGTAATGACATTCGAGCTCTGGGGCTGGTCGAATGTAACGTGGATTTCGCCTCCTGATCCAAGTGGATACATCATGGGGAGCACACTAACGCTCACCTGCCTCGTTCTGGATGCTAATACCTCTTCACCCATCCAAAATTATCCCGTTCATTTCTATAACCGGACTGATTCCACTGTAACCTACGATTTCGGTTTGAATTATACGAATAACACTGGATACACTATAATGAATTGGGATACAACGGGCGTGGCACCTGGATGGTACTATCCAAAAGGTAACATTACAGATAATTCCACGCTGTTCTACAATATCACGATACCGATTGAGGCCAATACATCCTTAAAATTATACGCAACGACACTTGAAATCAGAAATCAAGCCGCTTCCCAGGGTATCACGTCCATTGACGTTTCGGGTTCCAGTGGTGAGACCACACTAAATCCCTACAATGATGTGGATGGCAGTGGCAGTGCACAAAATACAAGCACCAGGAGGCCCGTGGTTACCATTTACAATCCTCCTTCTTCGACTGAGTACCGGATCTGGCTGAAAGTAGAAGGCGGGACTGGCTGGAATTATATCGTAAAGGATGAGAAGTTTAATATAACCGCTGGGGATACCGATCCTGGAGATGTAAGTACTTGGATATCATTGAGGCCTGGAGGCTCGTGGGGCACATTTGTTGATACCGGAGAGACCGTGGCTGAAGGCACTTATAAAGACCTGTATCTCGCTTTCGTGCTGAAGGGATCGGGAACAGGAAATGCAACGATCTCAGTGTTGGGAGAGGTGGTATAAAGCTGATGGATAGTGGTTGCCAAAAAATCAGAACGGTGAAATATCGGAGAGAAGAGTTAAAAAAGATACAGCCATGTATCAGAAAGATACAACTAATTGTTATTCTCTCATTGGTTTATGCAGTTCCACCCGCACTCGTCTTCGCAGCAATACAAACCGCAGAGGTGTCCGCAGTGCCAGACCTCAAGCTTAACGCATCTGATATTCTCTATTCACCTGAACAGCCGACTGTGGGACAGCCAGTAAACATCATGGCACTTATCTACAACATCGGTAGTGCCACCGCAACGAATGTAACCGTTGATTTTTATATTGACGGCACCTTCATCGTGCACAATGAGCTCATCGAAATTGCTTTGGACTCCATGAAGAGCGTCTCTATCAACTTCATCTTTCTTTATGCCGGTTCTCACAATGTCACGGTGATCCTCGATGCTAATAACACCATAACAGAACTAAATGAAACGAATAATCAAGCAACAAACTATATCACGGTTGCAGTGCCGCTCACTCCTCCGCCTGCCATAGGTGGGGGAGGCGGAGGTGGTGGTGGACTTCCCTGGCTTACCCCCAGAGATACCACACCCCCAGTAATTAGTAATGTTACGGTAGTCCTTGATTCTTCAATCACCATCACCTGGGACACCAACGAGGTCAGTGATTCATTGGTAAAATATGGCGTTATATCCGGGCAATACATAGTCGAGAAGTCTGATCCTCAGTATGTTCTAAACCATTCGATTGCTCTTGAAGCAATAACTGAATACGGCCCTTACTATTTTGTCGTCATGAGCACCGATCCCAGCGGAAACGTTGCCCAGTCGGCTGAACATATCTTTATCCTTATCCTATCAGGAACTGAGCTTCCGACAAAGGGAGGGTCCACCGTCATAATTTTCCCCGCTCCTCCTTCTCGTCCTAAAAACCTCTGGGCGATTGCGCTTCTTGTAATTATCGCAGCGTTCATCATTTCATTTCTGATTTATAAAAGATATAGAGTGAAATTAAAGCGGCGAATTGAGGAATTTATTAAAAAGGGTAAAAATAAGGTGGCCACAAAGCAAGAGATGGACGGGTTACAAGAAATCAAAGCTAATGTGATATCAGGAGTTAAAGTCGGCAAAGAGAGCAAAGAAAAGGAAACTGACCTCTCTACTTCTGATTCAGAACAGATCACCTCACATGATAAAAAGTGACCTCTCTTATTCGTGAGAAGAAATAGAGATTTACAGAGGCTCGCTGAGTGGTAGATTGCGGAGGAGGTTAATAAATTCCACTACTCTCCAGATCAGAAATCAAACCGCTATGCAGGACGTCACGAGCATTAACGTCTCGGGTATAAGTGGCTTTACCATGACCGACCCGTACAACGAAGTGGATAGCGGACCACAAAATACGACCGAAAAGACGCCCGTCGCCACGATTTACAATCCCTCCATGTCGTCTACCTATAAGATATGGGTGAATGTAGAGGCCGGAACGGGCTGGGAGTCAGTCATCAATGACGAGCGGTTCAAGGTCACCAATGATGAGGCTGATCCCGGCGAGGTCAGTATCTGGACCTCACTCAAGCCCTGGGGCACTGATAAGGATAGCGGCGTGACCGTAACCTCTGGTCAGTTCAAGGACTTATATCTCGCCTTCGAGCTCAGAGGCTCGGGGACCGGGAACGCAACGATCTCGGTGCTCGGGGAGGTGCTATGATGCAGGAAACAGGATATAAATTAGAACTGGAAGGAGGTGCTCCGTTGTTCGTCTCGACCGACCATACGGGTTATGGAGTGGCTTTAGATAAGAGCTTAAGTAATTCTTCGGTGGAATACACTTTCACTCTGGACTGCTTCTTAAATGCCTTATCGTCAGACCAAATACCGCACTCAGAAGCTAACGCTAATGCAAAATATTGTAAATCCTTGACATGCGGTGCTATCTCTTCTGCCTCACCAGCATATTCCTTAAATTCCTCGAATGGAATGAATTCTATCTCCTCTTTCACAAATCTGAATACCTTTGTAAGTTCCTCGGACGATAATTTACTTCGCTCCACGAGTTCGTCAAAATGCATGCCTATTTCCTGGAATAAGTATTCCAGAGCAATAAACTCAAATCTCTTAAGAAGTTTGCTGGCTAAGAAAACATCAAATGCCCCACCTTTGGATAGCAAGGTGGAAAATACTCTGTTAGCATCCACTACTAATACTAACATGGATCACTTCTTCAAAGACTGCCTGAATCTCCAGGCTAAAGATTCATCAACACTATCAGATAATTCTTCGATATCCTTTTCAGTGAGCTTGCTCTTGGCTACTATCGCTTTTAATTCCCGCATTCTCCCCAATTCTTCTTTAAGCAACTTCCTCACTGCTATTTGCCACTCTACGCCGGGAAATTGTTCCATCTCCTCCTCTAATTCTTTGGGGATCTTAATCTTTAACTCCGCCATTTCTACCACCACTAATTCTATTAACACGCCCGCTATAAATAACTTCTCTCTTCTGAGCGGCTGGGAGTTAGTCATCAATGACGAGCGGTTCAAGGTCACCGCTGATGAGGCTGATCCCGGCGAGGTCAGTACCTGGACCTCGGTCAAACCCTGGGGTACCGATAAGGATAGCGGCGTGACGGTAACCTCTGGTCAGTTCAAGGACTTATACCTCACCTTCGAGCTCAAGGATCGCACCGATATCCGTGCTCGGGGAGGTGGTCTGATGCGAAAAATAAGATTTAAAAGAGAACTGGAAGATGGTGCTCCTTTGTTCGTCTCGCCCGAGCATACGGTTTACGGGAATGTGATGAACAGGAGTGAGAATCCCTTAATAAACATCATCATGGTGGACCAATCTGTCAAAGATGATGGTGTCTTTGTCCTTCTCAACTCTGAAAAGCAAAACAAAGCTTCCGATGTGGACTCGCTTGTAATTGCTCATGTTACTCCTGAGATTTTTGAAATGGTTAATGGAAGCTTCATCAAAAGTGGCAATTTGACTAAGTTTATTTTGTACTTGTGTAAACAATGTAAGATCTCTTCTCTTGAGTCTTTTCAGTGTTCTGGTGAGTTCATCGGAAATGACAATCTTCATAATTCTCCACACCAGTCGTTGAACTCTTCCAAAGTCATGGGCTTCTTGCGACCTGCTTTGATTTCTCTCAATACCTCCTCAGTAGATTTGACAACTTCTTTTGCCAAAGATTCCTTAACTTCACGGTTATCCGCAGCAGGAATTTCAGATAGTTCTGCAATCTGCCTTTCTAATTCAAGTTCTTTTACATCCTCTAATCTCTCAGATATTGCTTTGACAGCTACCAAAGACCAGTCAATCCACTTTATTTTAGACATTTCTTCTTCTAATTCTTTGGGGATCTTAATCTTTAACTCCGCCATTTCTACCACCACTAATACTATTAACACGCGCGCTATAAATAACTTCTCTCTTCTGAGCGGCTGGGATTCTCTCATAGCTGACTGGCGGTTCAAGGTCACCGATGATGCGACCGATCCCGGCGAGGTCAGTACCTGGACTTCGGGCAAACCCTGGGGCACTGATACGGATAGCGGCGTGACTATAGCCGCTGATAGTTTCAAGGACTTATATCTCGCCTTCGAACTCAAGGAACGCAACGATCTCCGTGCTCGGGGAGGTGGTATTTTGCAGAAACTAAGATTCACAAGAGAACTAAAAGATGGTGCTCCTTTGTTCGTCTCGCCCGAGCATACGGTTTACGGGGTGGTTTTAGATAAGAGCTTAAGTAATTCGGAAGTTGAGAATACCTTAACTACAGATTGTTGCTTCAATCTTTTGTCGTTAGACCAGATTGCACAATCTAAGTTTAATGCTAATGCTTCAAAATCAATGTCATCTGGATCTGGAGAGATGTTCTTTGCATTCTGTAGACAATCCTTGTATTCGGAAAGCGAGAATACTTTAACGAATATGAGTAATGCATTTAGAACTTCTTCATATTCACCATTAGATAGCCTTGATTTTCTGGAGATAAGTTCTTTATGTCTCTCCAATTCATCTATGCAAAAAGAAGGGGTGGCTAATTCCAATAGCTCGAAATTCAATATCAATTTCTTCGTCTTGGATTCTTTCTTGAAAAAAGAAAACAACACCTTGGTATCCACTACTAATTTCATTCACACAAAACCCAGCTGCTTCAACCTTTCAAATCTTCCCTTCTTTACTTCCCTTCCAAGTTCTATACACTCTTCCTCCGTCAATCCGCTGTTTTTGAGTAACTCATCGAGCCTTTCAAGCAGTAAATCCCTTGTCAGTCTTAACTTTATGAACTCCTCCACACCCTTTGCCAATTCCGACTCGTCCACCTTAAATCGTTCCGGTATTTTAATAACCAATTCTGGCATTCGTATCCTCTCTATTAAGATTTACCCACCCGGTATAAATAACTTCTCTCTTCTGAGCGGCTGGGATTCTCTCATAGCTGACGAGCGGTTTAAGGTTACCGATGATGCGACCGATCCCGGCAAGGTCAGTACCTGGACATCGGTCAAGCCCTGGGGTACCGATACGGATAGCGGCGTGACCGTAACCTATGGTCAGTTCAAGGACTTATATCTCGCCTTCGAACTCAAAGGCTCGGGGACCGGGAACGCACCGATCTCGGTGCTCGGGGAGGTGATATGATGCAGAAAACAGGATATAAATTAGAACTGGAAGGAGGTGCTCCGTTGTTCGTCTCGCCCGAGCATACGGGTTATGGTTTGATAATAGATAGAAGTTTAGCGAGGTCAGAAGTTGAGAATACCGCAATACGGGACTGTCGCTTAAGCCTTTTCTCATTTGACCAGATACCACAATTGAGCGAAAATGCTAGTGCAAAGTACGGGATGTCTTTAACATGTTCCCCTAATAATTCCTTCGCTTCTCTACTAAAATCTTTAAATTCTTCATCCGGGACAACCCCTACAAACAACTTTAAACTTTCCATTGCCTCCTCAAAATCCGCTTCAGTAATCTTAGATTTCCTGCAAATCTCTTCTTTATTCTTGAATAACTCGTTGATACCAAGCAATGGAGTATATAACTCAAAAATTTCAAAAGAAGTAATTAATTCCCGTGTTTGGGATTCTTTTTTGAAGAAAGAGAATAAAACGTTGGCATCAACTACCAACTTCATTTACAGCCACCCACGTCTCTTCCATTCCTCAGCAACCCCTTCTTTAGCTTTCTCGCCCAATATCAGACAATCTTCGTCGGTTAATGTTGAGCTCTCCAGCATTTTGTCCAACCTTTTAAGGAGCAATCCCCTCGCCAGCCTGAGCCTTATCACCGACCTTATATCCTCCCTTAACTCCAACATCGTCTTTTCATCAAGTTCTACTCCCGGAACCTCAACAACTAATTTAGCCATATCGACCAAGACCACTAATAATAGTAACTCAGCGCCTATAAATAACTTCTCTCTTCTGAGCGGCTGGGATTCTGTCATAGCTGACTGCCGGTTCAAGGTTACCGATGATGAGACTGATCCCGGCGAGGTCAGTACCTGGACTTCACTCAAGCTCTGGGGCACTGATAAGGATAGCGGCGTGACCGTAACCTATGGTCAATTCAAGGACTTATATCTCGCCTTCGAACTCAAAGGCTCGGGGACCGGGAACGCACCGATCTCCGTGCTCGGGGAGGTGGTATGATGCACATAATAAGATCCACAATGGACTTGGAAGATGGTGCTCCTTTGCTCGTCTCGACGGAGCATACAGTTCACAGGAATTGTAATTCCATTAGTTCCTTGGTTGATAGTACTTTCACTCGGGACTGCTTCTTTAATCGTTTATCCTCCGACCAGAGTGGGCAATCGAATTTCAGAGCCAAAGCAAAGAAATCTGAATCATTTGGGTCTGGAGATACTTTTCTTGCTTCTGATAGGTATTCACAGTATTCCTCTTCCTTGATAAACTTTACGACAACCTTAAGCAACCGCTCTATCAATAGAAATTGCGCATCTGATAACGAGAACCTCGTAAGGATTTCCGATCTGTGTTCAGCGATCTCACCAATAGAAAAGGCTGGCGAATGCAATTCTAAGTCAGGAAGAAGTGATAATTCCCTCGCTTTTGACCGTTCGTTAAAGAAAGAGAAGAGTATGTTGGTATTAACAATAAGCTTCATCTATACTAATCCTAACTGCTTAAGTTTTTCAAACCTACCCCTCTTAACTTCTCTTCCAAGTTCAACGAGTTCCTCCTCACTTAACTGGTTTGCACCCTTCATAACCTCATCTATAAACAATGAAAGTAATTTACGCTTTTCTTTCAATGATATGAGTTCCTTTACCTCACGCTCTATCATTTCCATTTCTTCTCCAAGTAATTCTGGAACCTCAACAACTAATTTAGCCATCCCTCTCACCTGTAAGAACATTTACCCACCGGATATAAATAACTTCTCTCTTCTGAGCGGCTGGGATTCTCTCATAGCTGACGAGCGGTTCAAGGTCACTACTGATGCGACCGATCCCGGCGAGGTCAGTACCTGGACTTCGGGCAAACCCTGGGGCACTGATAAGGATAGTGGCGAGACCGTAACCTATGGTCAATTCAAGGACTTATATCTCGCTTTTGAACTCAAGGAACGCACCGATCTCCGTGCTCGGGGAGGTGGTATGATGCAGAAAACAGGATATAAAATAGAACTGGAAGAAGGTTTTACTTCGTTCGTTTCGCCCAAGCATACGGTCTATAGGAAATTAAGTTATTCTTCAGGGGGGAATCAGGAATTACCAAAAACTGAAGGGGGGATGTGCTCCCCTGCGGGTCGGGAGCATGAGGTTCACGATTTAATTAACCCAAAATATTCTTCAACCTCTTTGTCATGTAAAACCTTAACTACTTTTTGTCTCTTCAATCGCGGCTCTCTCGACCAGATGGGGGCTTTATCAAATGCCAGAGATAAAGCAAAGTACGGAGCATCTTTTAAATGCGGGGCTACTCCTTTGGCTTCGAGTAAAAATTGGACATATTCAGATTTTGGAACAATTGTAATGAATTCTGAGAATAGATTAGAAGCAAAAGCCAAAACAGACTCCTCACTGAGCTTAGACGATTTAGAAATTTTAGATACATTCTCTTTGAACTCATCTAATATAAAATCTGGAGATATTGTTTTAACCCCCTTATCGTACAACTGGAACAATAGCTCTAATGCTTTATTCCTCATTATGCAGGAGAATACAACATTGGCATTCACAACCAACATAGTAAAACCAGACGCTTATAAAACCCCATGCCTCCTTGCAATTCCTTCTTTTAGTTCATCACCGAGTTTTAATGCTTCCTCTTCTGTCAATTTCGATTTAGAAGCAATCTTCCTTAACAACTCCCTTTTCAATTCAACTTCCATGCAATGCTTAAGGGATTTAAAAAGCAACGCCTCAAAATCTATCTCTCTTGAGAGTTTTCTTATCTCTTCTCTTAATTCCGCAGGGACTTCTAACCTCAACTCTGCCATTTCTACCACCACTGATAACATTAGCCTACTGGATATAAATAACTTCTCTCTTCTGAGCGGCTGGGATTCTATCATAGCTGACGAGCGGTTCAAGGTCACTGCTGATGCGACCGATCCCGGCGAGGTCAGTACCTGGACTTCGGGCAAGCCCTGGGGCACTGATACGGATAGTGGCGTGACAGTAACCTATGGTCAATTCAAGGACTTATATCTCGCTTTTGAACTCAAGGAACGCACCGATCTCCATGCTCGCGGAGGTGGTCTGATGCAGAAACTAAGATTCACAAGAGAACTGGAAGATGGTGCTCCTTTGCTCGTCTCGCCCGAGCATACGGGTTATGGTGCAATAGTGAATCAATCTTCAATTACTTTAAATCCTTCTTCTTCAACCAAAAACAATTTACCTTTGAACTCCTTCACTGCCTGTACCAACAAAGATAAAGCCTCTACCAGTTTCTCTGCTTTAGGAGGGTGGATTCGAAACGCTACCAGGCCAGAAAATTCTCGTGGTGGATACAAGAACGTGTTAAGGAAATCGGTATCTCGAGTGACCAACACAAGTTTCCTTCCTCTCGCTAAAGACATAACCTCGCTATTAGCAACACCTTTCGGCACATATTCCACTGAAAATCCTTTTGACTCTAAAAATAGCTTTACAGATTTTGGTATATTTTCATCGAGCAGGAACTTTAAATCTGACATAATGCTCTCCCCTAATAACTTCGGCAGCGTACTCCAAAGCTTCTCGAATCATTTCCCTATTCAGGCTAGGATACTCTTCCAAAATCTTTTCAATCGCTTCTTCAGCAGCAAGCAACTCAATAATATCACTCACCAATATCCGGGTTCCTTTAAACACTGGTTTTCCATGACAAATATCTGGGTCAGCACTGATATACCTCATCAACGGAATATAAAACCTAATTATTTAAATAACTTCTCCGTGCTCGGGGAGGTGGTCTGATGCATGATCTGTAGCAAGAACAAGGGTGAGCTCCTGCACCGTGCTCTTATCTTCTTTCTCCTCGTGGCATTCCTGCCCTCGCTCGTCTCCGCAGCCAATACAGGCACTCAATCCGCTGTCATAGTGCTGCCAGATGTCACGCTCGAATCGTCTGACATCCAGCTTTCGACTGAAGGTCCAACGGCGGGGCAGTCGGTAAGCATTACGGCAATCGTTCATAATATCGGTGAGTCGAACGCAACAAACATCACCGTTGATTTTTATATCGACAGTACAGCACCCCTAAAACAGAATTCAATAGCCCAAATCGCTCCCGGTGCCCAACAAAGCACCTCGATCAACTTCATCTTCCTTTCCGCCGGTTCTCACAATGTCACGGTCTGCGTCGATTTGAATAACACCATCTCAGGCTTAAATATCGAATTAAACGACTCGAATAACTGCGCAATGCGATCCATTACTGTTACTGCCCCACCAACACCCACGCCACCAGGTGGGGGTGGAGGTGGAGGTGGTGGTGGTGGTGGTGGTGGCGTCTTGCCCTGGCTTCTCCCTTCTCCCACACCACAGCGAGATACCACACCTCCGGTCATAAGCAATGTGAGCGTCGCATTTGATATCTTATTAACCGTTACCTGGGACACCAACGAAGTCAGCGATTCATTGGTCAAATGCGGCATGAAATCCGGGCAATATACCCTCGAACGGTCCGATCCGATCTTCCTTCTCGCCCATTCCGTTCCTCTTGATATCAAGGATTATGGGACCTACTATTTTGTCATTCTGAGCACTGATCCCAGCGGCAACACGGCGCAATCCGAGGAGTATATCTTTGTCGTTGCTCCGCCGTCCAACGGGGCCCCAACATCCAGTGGTTCTGTCGTCGAAATTATCTTCCCGTCACCACCTCCGTCCTCTGGTAAATTCCCTTGGTGGATCGCGCTCATTGCAGTTATACCCGCGCTCCTCCTTCCTTTAGTGATCTATACCCGACGTAGGAATAAAGAGGGGGCTGAGAAGTCAGAGCAAGGAGTAGAAGAACTTAAGACGGTCAAAGCGCAATTGGCTGCAGAGCAAGAGCAGGCCGCGGGCGAATTGAAGGAGATAAAAGCGCAAGTAACGAAGAAGCCGGAGAAGGGAGTAGAGAAAGCG
>RXIE01000081.1 GCA_004212135.1 Candidatus Methanophagales archaeon ANME-1-THS
TCACCTGAGGATGTAGCCAGTATCCTCGAGTTCAACTACCTTCAATCGTGGGCTGTGCTGGAGAGCGATGTTGAATCATTCCGAGAAAAGCTTCAGTCTGGTGAAGTGGATACAAACTATCAGTCAGGGGGCTGGTTGCTTACGTCGAGTTGGCACCAAGAGGAACCATATAATGACCAATGCCCGAACAGGGGCTGTATATGGCTCTGTAATAGCAATAACAACTCGTTGGTAGGATGTGTGGCAACTGCAGGAGCACAGATCATGCGTTACTGGAACTGGCCGCCATACGGCGTTGGCAGCCCCTACAACGACCCATATGATTGGCACAACATGCCGGATCAGTTGACGGGATGTACCTGGCCATGGGTCCAAGTAGGTGCAGTAGCAGAGCTCTGCCATGAGGTTGGTGTTGCAGTTGGCATGAACTATGGATGTACAGGTTCATCCGCGGATACCTATGATATGGAGGGAGTGTATGAAAATAACTACCGCTATTCAACGGCCTGTGTAAAAAGGGATCGCTCGGCCTACACTAATGTGTCCTGGTTCAATCGCATAAAGGCCCAGTTAGATCTAAACCGGCCGGTGCACTATAGAATTTATGAACATTCGATTGTCGGCGATGGGTGGAGGGAACGCATCGTGAGTGGTCAAACCGTGAGGGAATATCATATGAACTATGGATGGTCAAACGTTAGTTATAACACTTGGTACGTGCTGGATGGATTGTACTATCCAGCGGGAGGTAGCATAAATGATGAATACATGCTGGAGAATATCTATCCCGCCGTAGCTCTGGGGAACTCGATAGCCGGCACTTACTCACTACAGTCTTTTCCCTATCACTATTTCGATCAGGACGCCACAGGTAATAGCGCGACATTTGAGGCTGGTCAATACCTCCAGTTCCTGCCGAATGTCGAGGTAACCTGCACGAGCACGACCGGTGGCTCTATCCGTTTCTTGGGTACCAGTTCTTACAACACACGACTCTTTACAAGGGGAGATCCGTCAAAGGGAATCCGTATTTACAATGGCGCAGTCAAACTGAATAAAGATGGCAGTATCAAATTTCCTTAGGGTGAGATAGATGAAGAAACGACACGTATCGATGCTTATGGGACTGCTCTGCCTTACCGGGATCGTCTATGCACAGGTCTCACCGAACTTCGACCTGAGCTGGAACGTGATTGGTGGAGGCGGAGGACCCATGAGCTCGGCAAACTACCGAGTGGATAGCACCGTCGGGCAGATCATCGGGGTTTCAGAGAGCAGCAATTACAAGCTCAGTGCGGGCTACTGGTATGGGGTCAAGGTCCAACCACAAGGACTATGCGGCGATGTGAACTGCGATCATTCAGTGGACATTGGCGACGTGACCTTGGTACTGAACCACTGGGCGAATCCCGCGAAATATCCCCTCAATTGCGATGAATGGGCGGAATGGGCAGGCGATGTTACCTGCGATGAAGCAATAGACATTGGTGACGTGACCCTGCTGCTGAACCACTGGGCGAATCCAGGGAAATATCCACTGAACTGCTGTCCGAGCTGAAAAAGGTAAAATAAAGGGAGTATCTGGCACATACTCCCTCATTTATTTTTAGCGGCACTCAACCATAATAACGGCACACGGCTGCGAGAACTTCCCAACCAAATTCAGACGTTAGGTACGGAGAACAATAGTGTATACTTTAAAAGAGATGCGCTCACTTACAGTATAGCTCACGATTCCTTTATTCCATACGAAAAAAAAGGTAAGAATGGCTAGTATACGTGCTGATCTCTCATCGCTCAGTGAGTAAATGATCATTCACCTGTTGGTAATCGGTGAGGAATTCCTTCCCTTTTGACGTCGTCTTGTATTCTCCGTCCGTACGCTCAATGAGTTCTTTTTCTGTTAAGAAGTTGATAAATTCATCAAATCTTCTGAAATTAATGTTCGCTTTATACACAATTTCAGTCTTTTTAGCTCCTTTCAGAGCTGCGGAAAGGATAGCCGCAATTATCTCCAATTTAGACCTTCGCTCTTTGAATCTGGTCTTTAAACTCTTCTTTAAACTTTCCCCAATTACATCCTCCAACGGCATGATCGTGGTTGTTATATGAACGGTATTATCGTCCATACTATTCACGGTGAATAATTATAAAAATGTATTCTCGTGTTGAATATTATTTACTGCGTCTTGCATAGTGCGGAATAGCCCCCACAGCCCGGCCATGATTACAGTGGATTTGAGTAAAAGAGGTGCCTGGGCTATTTCGGTAAGGGCACGCCGGCATTGAGCTGCTTTGGAGGACATCAACGTATATGCACCATCGACTTATTATTTGTTGATTATCTATTTTCGTGGGGATACGAAGTTCATCTGCTCGGATGAAGGTGATCGATCTCCCCGTCCATACACATCCGGATCAACGGTTTTGCGATATGCCGTCGTGCAACGGGTGGTACTTCGTATAAGCCCTCTTCAAGCTCTCTCGCCACAATCACAACCTCCTTATCAGCGCGATACGTCTTGCATCGTTTGCATCGATAGCCCTGTCCGCGTCCGGCAGATTCCATGCGCTTGCCACAGTGCTCGCATCTCGGGTTCTTTCGTACTTCCACGTTCAATTGCCTCACCGCGATCTTCTCGAGATTGATAGTTCCTCGCTTGAACGATCCGTAGACCGTAACCTCATCACCCTTCCGTAACTTCCTGATATGATCACGGAACCCTTTCGTGGGCTCATAGGCGATGCACTCGATACGATCCGATGCCCAATCGGATAGCGAAAGAGCAAAGACCACATGCCCCCCTTCTATCGTCCGAGGCATGGAATCCACACTGCCATCTAACACATACGAGTGATAGTCCTGCAACCTCCCCTGAACGCCTGCAATCAAGTGGACATCCGTGCCCTGGTTCGTGATGAACAGCATCTCCCGCTCCGCCGGTTCTGCCCTGATGAGCTTGTAGGCGTGATAGAGCGCATCGACGCGGCATCCGCGTATCCCGAAGAGGACCGGGCAGGGCGAATGTGGTGCAAGAACAAGCTTCTTGTTCGCCCAATCCACCGTATCCCAGGTTGAGGGATACGTCGCTTCATCTGCGTGCCATACACTCGCTTCGTCAATGACCCGCGGCGTGCCCCATCTCTCTTGTTCTCGGTATACCATCAGCTCATACGTGAAATCGTAGCGAGAAGGGTCAGCTTGTTGCACGACCAAAAACGAGGCGGCCGCTAAGGCACCGATCAATCCCCGCTTGTTTTTCAACCCGAAACAATCAATGTTCAATTCTGAACTGAGTGAATATGCTGCTTCTATGCTGAGCACGTCTCTCACAGCGGACTCGTAAAAGTTCTTTAATTTTTGCATAGCCCCTTTCTCCTCCCCGCTCACTCCTTTGGATATCGCATGTACTGCGGCTTCGTCGATAAAAACCACGCCCGGGTTCGTTTCCTCATCATGTAACTCCGCGAGCTCTTGTACTCGTGCTTTTACCAGTTCTTTTACTTCCCTTTCTCTGCCCGCGGCGATTCTGATCGCGAAGGATACCGCCCCGTTACCTCTCGTTTTAAAAGGAATACAGGGATTGAGGCGCACCAATCGGGGAATCGAAAGAGTCCCATATCCACCTTGTTCAAGCTCGTCAACCAGGACGGCGCAGAGATACGTGGTGCACATTCCTGATCTCGAATCAGTATCGTCTATCCCGATGATCATAAACCTTTTCTTTAAAAGAAAAGGTTTATCAAAAGAATAATTTTACCGAAGAACGCTTCTCCTAAACCAGCGGGATTTGAGGAAACCACTTTGACGTTATATACAGAAAGATATACGATTTCTTTTAGCATCAGTTTTCTTTTTGAAAACAGTGTAAAGAAAGTGTGAGCACCGCAATAATTAATAAGCAGCGGGCTCAATCTCAATTAATTACATGTGGAGACCAATAATGAACCTGAATCAATTGATGATAGTGCTGCAGCTCTTCCTGATCTACTGGCTTGTCGTTATACTGCTTGATCGAAAGGGCATTTTGGAGCGATTGAACATCTCAGCCTATGGACCGGTGCTCATGATCCGGACGAAGAGAGGAGAGCGGTCATTGGAGCGGCTGGCAAGGGGCGCGTTACGGGAACGATTCTGGAGGACCTATGCTGATATCGGTACGATTTTAGTGGTGATTGCCATGATATTCATGGTCGTGCTCGTCGCTTATGGCACGTATGCAACATTTGAAACGCATCCGGAACCAACGGAGCTCAATGAGCCGAGGAATTGGCTGCTCATACCGGGATTAAATGAGTTTATTCCAATGCTTGCCTGGGTCGGCTTTGTCATCGCCCTGGTGGTACACGAGCTCGCTCATGCGGTCTTGAGCACCGTCGAGAAGATAAAAGTAAAATCAATGGGACTTCTGGTTGCTTTAATACCGATCGGAGCCTTCGCGGAGCCGGACAGCGAGCAGCTCTTTGGCGAAAAGAGAAAAGAGGAGGGTAAAGAGCAGAGCGAAGCAAAGGAGAGGAGTGAAACGGAACCGGTGAAGAAGAAAGTAGCAACTTCACATGAACGAACACGAATACTCGCTGCGGGCGTTACGAGCAACTTCTGTGTGGCGTTTATTGCCTTTCTTGTATTCTTTACCATTCTCTTCTCCTTACAGCCGGTTGGCGAGAACGGTGTGTTTGTGCATGCAGTTGCCGTCGGAAGTCCTGCGGAGCAATTGGGAATAGAATCCGAACTGTTCATCACACTGGTTGATGGCTCCGGGGTTACGAGTCTTGAAGAATTGAATGAGGCGCTGGAAGAAAAAGAGCAGGTAATCCTCACGGTTGTCGATAAACGTGGAAATGCGAGAGAACTGGCGGTGAACCGTGCTCATGAACGTGCGGGCGTGATGATCGTCTGGGTTGAAGAAGGCCTCCCTGCGGCTAAAGCGGGGCTACACGCAGGCATGCGCATCACGAGGATGGATACGATGAGCATAACGACCTATGAGGATTTCCGGATGTTCATGGATAGCACGAAACCCGCGCAGGTAATCGAGGTGCAGACGGATGAGAAGACGGTTGTTGTGGAATTGATCAAATCGCCCTATGGCGATAAAGGCTATTTAGGGGTTCTTGTTACAAATAATCCGTTGGGAATGGTCGTAGCAGAATTCCCGGCAGGAGAATATCTCGACGGGTTGCGGAGTATACCCTCTTCATTTATGACGTTATCACCACGCCAGTGGTTAAATAGCTGGCTGTGGTTGACCATCATGCCAATCACTCCTCCCCCGACTGGGTTCGGCGGTTTTCATCCCCTTCTCGTCCACTTATACGAGCCGGTGGGTGCGGCATCATCACTCTTCGGCGGCAGTATTTTCTGGATCGCCGATGTGATATTCTGGGTTGGGTGGATTAATTTCTATGTTGGGCTCTTCAACTGTCTGCCTGCTCTTCCGCTCGACGGTGGCTATGTCTTTAAAGAGATGCTGAATCCCATCCTACGGGGCATAAAGGAAGCGGAGAGGAAAGAGAAGATCGCCCGGGCAATTGCATCCCTCATCGCGTTTCTCATCTTCTCGTCGATCTTTTTCATGTTAGCGGGTCCGTATCTCCTGTGAAACAAATCCAGAGATAGGGAAAAGGAAATCCCAGAATATACATGAAATCCAGATTTTGGAGCTCAATCTCCCTCCGCTTACCTTCTGCAATGCGGCTATCGCAGTAAAGAGCACGCCAGCACTGAGGTGCTTCGGAGAGTATCAAAGTATATGCACCAGTCAACCTATTATTCTTTGATGAAACTGTTCTTACAAGTTTAAAGAAAAGGGGGTAAGAGATGGCGACGATAGCGGAGAAGATACTGGGTGAAAAAGCGGGACGAGGAAGCGCGGCGCATGCCGGTGAGATCGTGGAATGCGAGATAGACTACGTGATGGTGAATGATATCACGGGCGTGCCTGCTTTTCAGGTCCTCGAGGAGCTGGGAGATACGCACGGGATACAGAAGGAGAAGGTGGTCGTGATCCAGGACCATTATGTGCCGAACAAGGATGTGGATTCGGCCGAACAAGCGAAAGCGTTGCGGAACTATGCCCGGCGATACTGCATCGATCATTACTATGACATAGGCTGGGGTGGGATCTGCCATCAGGTGATGATCGAGGAAGGATTTGTTGCTCCCGGTCGGCTGATCATCGGTGCGGATTCGCATACCTGCTCGTACGGCGCATTAGGTGCTTTTTCAACCGGTATCGGCTCGACCGAAGCTGCAGCAGCGATGGCTACCGGGAAACTCTGGTTCAAGGTCCCGGAGACGCAGAAGTTTGTCATTAACGGGGAACTGAAGCGATATGTCATGGGTAAAGATATCATCTTGCATATCATCGGCGATATCAGCGTCTCCGGTTCGCTCTATAAAGCACAGGAGTTTTATGGCACGGCAATCGAGCAATTGAGCCTCTCTGATAGGATAACCATCTCGAACATGGCGGTGGAAGCAGGCGCGAAGGCGGGTATTATCCCGCCTGACGAGACGGTCTTTGATTTCCTCCGCGGGCGTGTACGGGGCGCATACAAACCGGTTTATGCGGATGGCAACGAAGCGGACTATGAGGAGGTGATTATCTATGATGCGGCTGAGATACCACCAACGGTTGCAAAACCTTTTTCACCCGATAATACCGTGCCGGCAAGCGAACTGGAGGTTCTTATTGACCAGGCGTATCTCGGCTCGTGCACGAATGGTCGAATCGAGGATTTACGGGTGGCTGCGGCGCTCCTGAAAGGGAAGAAGGTTCATCCTGATGTGCGGATGATCGTTGTGCCGGCAAGTGAGAAGGTATTCAAGCAGGCGATAGCCGAGGGATTGATCACGATTTTTCTTGACGCGGGCGCTTTTATGTGCGGACCTACCTGCGGCGCCTGTCTCGGCGGGCATATGGGTGTTCTCGCAGCGGGCGAACGGTGCATAAGCACAACGAACCGTAACTTTATAGGACGAATGGGGCACAAAGATTCAGAGGTCTATCTGGCCAACCCCGCAGTGGTTGCTGCGTCCGCACTTAGGGGACGGATAACCGATCCAACGGAGTTCTCCAGTAAAAACGCTGGATTTGGAACATAAAAATAACGCATGAAAAGAGCGAGTTGCTTTATCCGATCTGAGATAACTTGCGAGCCAGTCCTTTTCGTCTGCCACACTCAAGAAATACCCAGGTTAATCCTCATCGAGGTGCCGCGATACTCATGACACCTGCCACCAAAAGTTTTAAAAGAATGGACAACGATGCATATGGCTATGAACGAAAAAATCATCCGGGTCGCGGTTCCTCTGATACCGACACTTATCATCATTATATGCGTCGCAGCAGCCTTTGCAACACACGGGTGGGACGTGAAGGCCACTGTTCTGGGCGAGCAGTCGTTCCAAGCACTGGAGATCTTCTCGCCAGAAGGCTTCGCGGAAGCAGAAGCCGTATTCGAGGTTACTGGCTTCAAGATTTCTGAAGATCGTACGAAGCTTATGCTCGACGCGGTCTTTCATTCGCCGCTCAAGCTGCCCGTCACGATAAAAGAGATGCAGGCGGAATTCGTTCTGGACGGAAGTATCGTAGTTATAGAATTACCCCGCGAGGTACAGGTCCCGCCCCGTGGTTCTGCAAGCCTGACATTGGAAGGCCCGCTTCCACCGCTCACGTATCCCCCCACGGAGCAGCCGACACCTCGGAGCATGATGATGACCGTGGATGTTGGTGGTATTGTATTACAGCTCGAGGAGTTAGAAGCTGGAGGTGCTCGCTGATGGCTGACGTGAAGGCGGTGTTGCGCGCGATAAACTGGCCAGGCGTTATCGCGGGCATACTCATCATCGCACTGCCCTTTCTAGGGAATTGGTGGATCTTCAAGCTCGGCACCACGGCATTAGTCATGGCAACCTCACCATTTGGCATTGATCTGCGGATTTTCGGTGAGCAGATCAGCGTTTCTCCACTTCTCTGGTGGCTCATCCTCGGTCTCAAGCTCGGCGTGGTGTACCTTGGCGTGCTGCTGCTCACTGGCTCGCTGCTCTCCATGTCTCATCAGTATGCGTCAATTGCAGAGCTGTTGGTACAGTTCAGTGCACGGAAAGTGTTATGGCTCGTCGTGGGGTTTGTGGTTGTGTTGCTCCTGGTCAGTGTGCTCTTGAACCAGCTTCCCGGGGTACTCGGGCTCCCATTCCAGTTGCGGGTACCCTACTTGAGTGGTACAATTGAACCCCCTCTCAGTGTCAAGATAGCAGAGAGCATGCAGCTCACCATCCCCATCTTCATGGGTTTTACGCAGCGTTTCATCATCGCCGTGGTTGCTGCTGCACTCGGTGTTGCCGCATGGATTTATCAGAAAAAAATGCTATAACACGGGAGAATACATAACAGTTCGAGCAATCGAGCGACGGCGAGATAACCATGAGAATCTGGAAGTTTGGCGACAATGTGGATACCGATCAGATTATTCCTGCCGAATATCTGACGACGGGTGACGCGAAGAAGCTCGCAGCCCATGCGTTTGCTAAAGTGAGACCGGACTTTGCACAGGAAGTGAAGAACGGTGATGTCATTGTTGCGGGCGAGAACTTCGGCTGCGGGAGTTCGAGGGAGCATGCACCACGTGCATTACTCGGCGCGGGCATACAGTGCGTGATCGCGAAGAGCTTTGCGCGCATCTTCTTCAGAAATGCGATTAATATCGGACTGCCGCTCATCGAGGCGAACATCTATGACCGGGTAGACGAAGAGGATGAAATTGAGATACAGTTCTCCGATGGTATTATAAAGAATCGGTCCAAGCACGAGGAATATCAATTCGAACCCTTGCCCGAATTTATGCAGCGGCTATTAGAAAGCGGCGGACTGATTAATTACATCAAAAAAATGAGATAAAATTAAACAATTGAAGCTTTGTCAGGTACTGGCAGTCCTGCTAGCAGGAACTCTCCAGGATCTGGTACCTTGAGCTTATTTATGACCTACTTTTTGGTCGTGCCTTATGTGCTCTTTTGTGCGTATGCGAGCAGCGCCTCTATCCGGGTCAACACGTCGCCCAGGATCTTCTTTTCCTCTACACTGAGATTGGGCGAGACCTGCAATCCCCTCAAGATACCTATGGCTTCTATCGTCTTGTTAATCTGTTCTACTTGTTTCTCTTTCTCAACGCCTTTCTTTTCCCTTGTTTTTGCTCGCTTATGTTTCGACCGGACATGTTGAGCCAATAGTAACGGCTTCTCGAATACAGCGCCACAATACTTGCACTTATATTCTTTCTTCACTTTTACGTTCCTCCTTTTATTTCACCATTAGTTCTTCTCAGTATATATATTCTTTTCTATAATTCGAGCATGAGATAACGCTAACTTTGACCTTTTCATTCACTCTTCTGCTTAAGATAGCAAGAAGTGAGGATTGAAAGGAGAGGTACTATGCACGAAGGACTGTCACCTGGTAAAAAATTTGATTCAGTTTTCACGTTTGGTTCCGACCGATTATTTGGCAGTTCACGGTATCATCATACGGATATGTGTTCCGTGAACGTATTTTTTACGAGTGGTTTCTACCGCGAAAAGTCATGAGGACCAGGTAAAAATGGTTGGATTGAAGAGCTAAGTTAAAGGAACTAAATAGTTTGCTTCGAGCCCCAAACGGGCAAGAATCCGTATATTTTTCGGGGCTCTTCGCAGGATGAACTGCCTACGCTGCTGCCCACGCGGATCATGAATCGTAATACGTGCACGATACATGCCGAGAGATAGTATTATTTGGTCTACCGCTAACATTAATTCGACCCATCATGATAGAAGCAGGAATTATAGGCGGAGCGGGATATACGGGTCTGGAGTTACTACGGCTGCTCGTCATGCATCCACAAGTAAAAATATCGGTCGTCACATCCCGAAGATACCGAGGGCGGCAGTTAAGCGAGGTAAACCCCCACCTTCTTCCGTTCATCGACCTTGAATATGAAGAGGTGGATACAAGGGAGATCGCAGATCGATGCGATATCGTATTTCTTGCGGTTCCGCATGGGAGTGCAATGGAGTATGTACCTGGATTAATGGAACACGGAACGCGGGTAATAGACCTGAGTGCAGATTACCGATTGAAGAGGGCGGATTTCGAACGGGTCTACAAACGTATGCACAAGGATAAAGAGGAGCGAGATGCGGTTTACGGGCTGACTGAACTGCATCCTGAAGTTGCAGATGCCGCATTGGTGGCCAATCCTGGCTGTTATCCCACAGGGGCGATCCTCGCCGTCGCACCACTGGTGAAAGCAGGAATAGTAAAGCAGGTCATATTTGATTCGAAATCAGGCATATCGGGCGGCGGAATGGAGCCATCAGAGGTATCTCATTTCCCCAACCTCGCTGAGAATATCATTCCCTACGAAGTAACGACGCACCGGCATGTCGCTGAGATGAGAAGAGAGTTACCGGTGCCCTTGAGCTTCACGCCGCATGTTATACCCTGCATAAGGGGCATACTCACCACTGCGCATGTCTTCTTGCATGAAGGCGAGTTAAAGACGTATGAAGAACTCGACGAAATCTACCGGCAGTTTTACAGGGGTAAACGATTTATCAGGCTCATGAAGGGGATGCCTTCTTTGAGCTCTGTCCGGGGCACGAACTTCTGCGATATACGCTATGAAGTCGAGAAAGAGAGTGAGAGGATCGTGGTGATCTCGACTATTGACAACCTGGTGAAGGGCGGCTCGGGTCAAGCGATCCAGAACATGAATCTGATGCTCGGGCTGACTGAAGAAGAAGGATTGTGGTCTCCGGGATTAGTACCCTGAAGCGGTAGCTAAGAGAGGATTTGCGCAGCTTAGACGTCCAGCACCATCACTTCCTTTGCATGGGCCTGTATAAAATTCTTTCGGGGCTCAACCTCTTCTCCCATGAGCACAGAGAAGAGCCAGTCAGCTTCCGCGGCATCCTCCAGAGTCACGCGCTTGATGCATCGTGTCAGCGGATTCATGGTCGTCTCCCATAACTGCTCGGCGTTCATCTCACCTAAACCTTTATACCGCTGTATCTTCACACCGGTGTCCCCTTCTTTCACCTGTAACGTATCCAGGATTTTGACATATTCGTTCTCCGAGAATGCATATCTCGTCTCCTGCCCCTTCTTCACCATGTACAGCGGCGGTAACGCGATATACACGTGGTTCATATTCACCAATCCCTGCAAGTACCGGTAGAAGAAGGTGAGCAAGAGCGTTCGAATATGCGCGCCGTCAACGTCTGCATCGCTCATAATGATGACCTTATGATAGCGAACCTTTTGCAAATCGAAATCTTCTCCGATACCCGCACCCAGAGCGGTAACCAGAGTGCGGATCTCAGTACTCTTCAAGATCTTGTCCAGCCTCGCCTTCTCCACGTTCAGAATCTTACCCCGTATCGGGAGAATAGCCTGGAAATTTTTATCCCGTGCCTGCTTCGCAGAACCGCCGGCTGAATCGCCCTCGACGATATACAGCTCTCGCTTCGCGGGGTCTTTCTCGGAGCAATCGGCAAGCTTACCGGGCAGTGAATCGGTGATAAAGTCCTTCTTCCTCACTATTTCGCGCGCATGTCGTGCGGCTTCTCGTGCCCGTGCCGCCTCCGCGACTTTCTGTAATATCGCCACCGCGTCAGCGGGATTCTCATCAAGGAAATCCCAGAGGTATTCCCGCACAATTGATTCGACAATACCCTTAACTTCGCTATTCCCCAGTTTCGTTTTCGTTTGCCCCTCGAATTGGGGCTCCGGGAGTTTCAAACTAATCACCGCGGTAAGTCCTTCTCTCACATCTTCACCATCTAAACTCACTTTTTTGAGCAGGTTATTCGCCCGCCCGTATTCGTTAAGCGCTCTTGTAAGGGCCGCTTTGAATCCACTGAGATGCTTGCCACCCTCAATGGTCTTGACATTGTTAACGAACGAGAAGACATTCTCCACATAGCTGTCGTTATACTGTATCCCGATCTCAACTTTCACGTTATCCTTTTCGTCTTCAAAGAGGATAGGTCTGTGCAGCACGTGCTTATCCCTATTGAGATATTCGAGGAACGAGGCTATACCGCCCTCATACTTGAACCTCTTCTCTTCACTGGTTCGCTCATCCTTCAGGCAAATCGAAAGCCCTTTATTCAAGAAGGCCAGCTCCCTCAGTCTGGTCGCGATAAGATTCGCATCGAATTCATAAACTCCGAAAATCTCGCCATCGGGTTTAAAACGTATCTTGGTTCCGCTCGAGCCATTAGTATCACCTGTGTATTCCTCTTCCTTTAAGCCACTTACCGGACTACCACGTTCGTATCGCTGGAAATAGCTATGCCCATTCCTTCTCACCTCGACCTCCAGCCACTCTGAGAGCGCATTGACCACCGAAATCCCAACCCCGTGGAGCCCCCCAGCGACCTTATACACCTTATGATCAAATTTACCACCCGCATGCAGTTTCGTCAAAACGATCTCCACCGCCGGAAGGTTATATTCCTGGTGGAGGTCGACGGGGATCCCTCGCCCGTTATCATTGACCGTTACGGAGTTATCCGGATGGATTATCACATCAATGGCGGTGCAAAAACCTATTATCGCCTCGTCCACACTGTTGTCCAGTACTTCATTCACCAAATGATGGAGCCCACGGGTACTGGTATCCCCGATATACATTGAGGGTCTTTTTCTCACCGCTGTCAGGTCCTCGAGGACCTGTATATCCTTAGCCGTATAGCTTTCTTCTCCCATCGTTCCCGTATAAGATATGCGATAGATTTATATAAAACTTTTGGCTACAATGTAATGTACCCGCTTGATATTCCGTGTATTTAATCCAAAGCGGGCTTCGAAAATAAGCCGTTCAGTCCTA
>RXIE01000082.1 GCA_004212135.1 Candidatus Methanophagales archaeon ANME-1-THS
TCCACTTCTACAAAAAAACTACTCCGTAGAATAGGTTTTTCCCGCGATGTAAACGCTGGCGGAGCTATCCACCGCGATACCTTCTGCCCAGTCTTCGTCATTTCCTCCGAGTTACGTGCTATAAATCAGCGTTTTGCCGTCCGCGCTGAGTTTCGTCACAACCGCATCGAACGGATCACCATTGTACGAGGCATCGTAAGCGCCTTGAGTTGTGGGGAAATCCAGGGAGGTAGTAGCACCCGTGACGTAGACATTTCCCGCACTGTCTATCGCGATGTCATACGGTATGTCATTGCCCGTTCCACCGGGATACGTGCTGAAAAGCAGACCCTGACCGGAGTTGGAGGTCAAATATCGATCAGAAGCAGATGCAGGAGCAAAAGGAGCAGTTATTTCAAATATCTCGGGTCCTTTTTGAAGAATTGAAGGTCTGAGATCCGATATCATTCTATCAATTGTCACCAGCGGCAGGATGTAATCGCCCAGTGTGGTAATAATACGTACATGGTCATCTTCCAACATCACGTCATCCGCGCCTTCCACACGTAGCTTCACATTTTGTAAGCGTGAGCAAGCACGCTCTATAAAGACTCCGTCCTGTATTATGAGCCGTTGTGACAGTCTCCCCGATGAACTGGCAACCTCAACATCGATGCCGGGATAGAGGTCCCGGTATTGAACTCTGGCATAATGGGGAATTTGGGTATAGCCCTTCTGTGAATCCGTGCTCAAAAAGTAGTTACTCGTGCTCGGCAGAGGATCAAGCCCTTTAACCTCTGGCTCTGGATTCCCATTTACAAAATCCACGCGGAATGCAACACGCTCGACGGAGTAGTTTTTTTGTAGAAGTGGATTTACCTTTGCCGGGATTACATCCGCCTTCATTTCGAGGGCGCCAGGTTCGATAGCGAGCTTACTTAAAACCACTATTATCCCCGTTGGAGTGAGAAACAGGGTATCGTCGTTATTACGGGAGATGAACTTGACTTGAGCATCGGTCTGACCCCGATTCTCTTCAAATATCAGAGGTGCGTGCCCATTTAGATATTGTGCTCCCGTAGCGGAGCCTGCGTCGGGTTTAGTGATTTCGCTGCTATTCGATGCCGACGCTGATTCAGTTATCGTACTTTCACTCGCCACTTTACTTGCGTTTAACTCCCCAACCGAACGATTGAGTGCGCCAAGTCCGGGTACATCTCTTCCAGCAGCAATACCAGGAGTAATGCAACTTACAACCAGTAGCAGAGCGACATCAACCCAAAAATTTTTGCGCCTTTTTTCATCCTTTTTAAAATCCTCCACTACCCTTTTTGTGGTCTTAAGATAATACTTTTTTTTTCGCTTTTTGTTTTTCTTTGTTTTTGGTAATAACTACCCTTTATAAATAACGTACTGATAGTAACATGCCGATTTCCCGGCTTACCATGTCAATAACTTTCCTCGCTGCAGCGCTCAGTATATGCAATCGGCGACTCTTTGTTTTTTGGTTATCCATCATGGAACCTGAGTGGCTCTGGAAGAAGCGTAACGGTACTTTTTTACCAAAGGGAAAACAGAAGCGACAGAATCGAAATAAATAGATTTATAAAAAGGGAAGATATTGCTTGAATTGGGAGAGGCGGTGATGAAATTAATCACCTCCCTAAGATTTTTTCAAGTCACCGCCTCTTCTCAGCATCAATTCACAACTCTGACCATCAAGGTGTTTAAAAGATTTTTCTATCCAATTAATGCTAATTGAAATTGTGGCTTCGGTCAGGGGTAGAACCACATGAAAGATGAGACCTACGACGTGGTCGTGGTGGGCGCGGGACCCGCGGGAAGTGTAACGGCAAAGACCGCTGCGGACAGGGGCTTAGATGTGCTGTTAATCGAACGTAACCCCGAGATAGGCGTGCCGGTGAAATGCGCGGAAGGGGTTTCCAAAGAAATAGAGCAGTTCGTTGAGATTGATTCCCGGTGGATCTGCACCGATATACTGGGAATGATCACCTATGGTCCTGACGGCACGCAGGTGAGATTATCGGTTGAAGGCTCAGAAGTAGTGGGCTATGTGCTCGAGCGAAGGCTCTTTGATAAGGTTCTGGCACAGGAAGCGGCGCGGGCGGGTGCAGAAGTCCGGGTAAAAACGCAGGCTCACCGCGTGATCAAGGAGGGCGGGTATGTAAAGGGCGTGCAGGTAACCGCAGGTGGAGAGGAGCTTTGTCTTTATGCGGATGTCGTGGTTGGTGCGGATGGCGTGGAATCGCGGATCGGGCGCTGGGCCGGTATTGATACCACACTCCCCTTAGTGGACACGTATATCTGTGCACAGTTTCTCATGTGTGATATCGAGGTGAAGCGGAATTATTGTGAGATGTTTCTTGGCCAGGAGATCGCACCGAAGGGGTACGCCTGGATCTTTCCCAAGGGAACGGATAGCGCGAATGTGGGGGTCGGGATCGGCGGTGATGTTTCGGGTGAACCGTATCGAGCGCTCGATTATCTGAAGGCATTTGTCAATGCGAAGTTCCCGGATGGTAAGATACTTGCTGAGATCTATGGTGCGGTACCGCTGAGTGGGCCGATTTACGATACGGTCGCTAACGGGCTGATCCTGGTTGGTGATGCGGCACGACACGTCCAGCCGATCACGGGTGGCGGCATTTTAGAAGCGATACAGGGTGGCACGATTGCCGGTGACGTGATTGCAAAAGCGGTGCGGGAAAAGAATCTTTCAAAGAGACGATTGATGGAATACGAAAAGAGGTGGCGGCGTGAATTTGGCAAGGTCCTGGAGGTAGGCTTGAAGACCAAGAATATCGTGGCAAACATGAGCGACGCGGAGCTCATAAAGTTTTTACGACCCTATGCGGGCGATATGATCCTGAAGGAGTACAGTGAACGAGCCTTTTTGAAAGAGCTGATAAAGCGGAATCCGAAGATCCTCTTTAGCCTCGCGCGCGTCATCTTTTAACGATAAAACTCGAGTAGATTATTCATTCAGTTCATGACCGTGAGTCATGGTCTTATGCTGCCCCGGTCTGATTTGAACGGTTGATAGCGCTCGTGCGCATCGGCAAATCGATCTGATGTCTTGCGATAGAGATACCACGAGAGGAAATACGCGATTGCGACCGCCCCAATTCCGCCGATGAACCAAACGGTACCGAGCAATGCGGAAAAGTTATTTGAGAAATGGAGCACCACGGCAATCAAGTAGAATCCGAGCGGCCGCTTGGTTGCAATCCCATAGGCAGTAATCGAGGTGCTGGCCGCGTGGAAGAAAAGCCCGGGCAATCTGATCGGTATCGGCACTTCTAATGCAAGTACATAGACCAGAAATTCCGAGATCCCGAATCCCAGCCCAACGAGAAACCCGAGTAGAAAAATCGACCGCTCAGTTTCACCATGGCGATAGAAGAGCGGATACGCTTTGGCAAATTCCTCGATGAGTGGAGTGAAGATAGCGGTGGTGCATATAGTCGCATAAAAGAGCGAGATCGCCGAGACCATACAGAGCTGATCCGTGAACGCTCCAATGTAGAGTGTAAGCGGGACGCTAATAATAATTCCGGAGACAAAAAAGAAGAGCTTCTCCCGTAGGTCAGGCCGGTGCAGTGGTATGGTCCTCTGCTCGTCTGCCGCTGGTGTCATGGTCGCTCATACGCGTATACACTTGTCGTTTGTAGTATGACTAATTTATCGTTTGTGAACGATGATTTCAGACCGATTTAAGGAGGTAAAAATCTAACGGGACTGTAACGAGATGAGTAGTAGTATTTCATCCGTTCAGCAGCTTCTCTTTCTGAGAATAAAACTCCTCATCGGTGAGCATACCGTGTTCATGTAACTCCGCCAATTTTTTGAGTTTCGCGGCTATCTTTCTTTCAGATTTTTTGAATCGCAATCTAAGAGCGGTGAACAATATCCGCAGGATGCAGAGCCAACAGCAGTCTTCTAAATGTTCATAGTAACATCCTTCTGTCTCCTTCGGATAATGTTTGATTTCACAAGCATATTCTCTCAATCTTACCACGTCCTTCGCACCATCTTCAATCGCAGTTGCGTAAGGGCCGTTTTTTTGCCTTTACGGCTTTTTGGCTTGGCTATAGCATCACGCGAGCTTTCTTCTACCTTCAGATACCGCTGAGTGGGTATAAAAAATTTTTGGTCGCTTTAAAAAAATTATAGTGTATGTGCAAATAATTAAGCAAAATGGCAATCACCACAATCCCTGCACGTCTTCCATTCCGCATCCGATCTACACTGGTGATGGTAACTACTTCACTGGTTAAACCTATACCGTACCGTAACCACAAGCGGGCTAAGGCAGGAAGCGTGGGTCGCATCAAAGAATGGACGAGAACGAATACGTAACGCATTTCACCGGGCTCGTAGAGCTGGAACGAGAGGAGCAGATGCGCGTGCATGAAGAGGAGATGCGAAGGCTCAGTGGTCGGGAGCGTGAAGAGAAGGGTCGAGCATTCCTGAAGATGAAAGGTAAATCTCAGGGCCTGGGATTGGGTGGAAAGCACTTAGTGCGGTTTAGAAAGCAACATGATGGCGTAGCGTTACCGGAAACTGAGATAGAGGTTGGCGATCTCGTCCTGGTGAGTCATGCAGGCACCGCGCCGTGGGATGAGGCGAACCCTCTGGGGACAGTTGCGGAGCGGACTTTGTATGCGCTTACCGTTGCGTTTGATGACGCGCCACCAGATTTTGTGTATCGTAAAGATCTGAGAATAGACCTTTTTGTCAATGATGTCACGTTTCAACGGATGATGGGTGCGATAAAGAAATTTAAACGGTTGTCGCAATCGCGAAAGGATATCTTGCTGGGCGCCACACGCCCGAGTTTCGGAACGAAAAAGAAGCTTGAATTCTTCAATCCGGCGCTGAACACAAGCCAGCGAGAAGCGGTTTTGAGGTCTTTAGCGGCCGAGGATTTCTTCCTCATCCACGGCCCACCGGGAACGGGGAAGACGATCACCTGCGTGGAGGTGATCATGCAGCTCATCAAGCGAGGCATGCGGGTTTTAGCTGCTGCGGACTCCAATGTGGCGGTGGACAACCTGGTCGAGCGATTGGATACGCTCGGTGTGGACGTTGTGCGCATAGGTCATCCTGCACGTGTTATTCCTTCGTTACGGAAGCGGAGTCTGGATTATCTGATTCAGCACGATCCGGACTATATCAAAGCTCAGGAGCTCAGGGAGCGGGCCCACAGGCTCAAAGAGCGAATGAAAGGGGTTATCGTACCGGAGCAGCGCTGGAGACGGGGATTGAGCGATGAAGCGATCATCGCATTTGCACGTGAAGGACGAACGGTACGGGGAATACCAGTGGAAAAGCTGAAGGGCATGAGACGCTGGCTCACGGTGAAGCAACGAATCGATAAATTATTCAGCATTGCACGCGAACTGGAAAGGAGCGCAATAAACGGTATTATAGAGGATGCCGAGGTCATTTGCGCGACGAACAGCACGGCTGGTTCCGAACTCCTCAAAGGCGAGCGGTTCGATTATGCGATCATCGATGAAGCGACGCAGGCTACCGAACCCTCGTCATTGATCGTGCTGCTCAAGGCTGAGCGATTCATCATGGCGGGCGACCACAAGCAGCTTCCACCGACCATTTTGAATGAGGAAGCTGCGAGCGGGAGCCTGAGTAAGAGTTTATTCGAGCGGCTTCTGGAAGTGCACGGTGATAAGGTCCGGGTGATGCTCGATGTCCAGTACAGGATGAACGAGGAGATAGCCGCATTCCCGAGCAGTGAATTTTATGGGGGCAAATTGAGGGCTCATGAACGGGTAAAAAGTCAAACACTCAAAGATGTTATTCCCAAATCACACCAGGGAGCGTTTGAGCCTGACGATGTACAACCACTTGTGTTTATTGACACGGGTGGCAGTGCTGAGTTCAGGGAACGAACGAGGAGGGGGTCGACCTCGAAAGAGAATGTGGCAGAAGCGAAATTGGTCCGGGATATTGCGGAACGCGTGCTCAGCCTGGGGATAAGACCGGAAGAGATGGCGATTATATCCCCGTATGATGACCAGGTCTCGCTCATCAAGACGTTGCTTCCGGTCGACGGTTTGGAGATAAAGACGGTGGATGGGTTTCAGGGCCGCGAGAAGGAGGTGGTTATTGTATCCTTTGTGCGGAGCAATAAATCAGGCGAAATCGGATTCCTCAGGGATTTGAGAAGGCTCAATGTCTCGATAACGAGGGCGAAACGGAAGTTGGTTTTAATCGGTGATTCCACTACGCTCGCAACTGACGAATGTTATAAAAGGCTCATTGAGTCGGCGAAGGAACGGGGTGCGTATAAGCGTGTGGCTTGATTTCCCTCCTGACCAACCTTAGCGACGAGGATTAAGCCTTTATGCTCGCTCGAAGCACTGATTATTCCAGTTCTTCGATCTCGACAATCTTCCTCCGGCCCTTTGTTCCCGAAACGATTCGCACGTTCGCATTGAAGTAGCGTGCTAAGAGGGTAATCACCGCTCTATTCGCCTTGCCCTTTGTGGCTGGCGCTTTCACTTTTACGATCAATGGCTCGGCTTCAATTACTTCATCCGTTGGTGCGTTGGGAACCACTTTTATTTCAATTCGTTTCATGGCTAGAGCTCTGCGCAAAAGATACCGAAGGCCATTACCGGTACACCTGGAAACGCGACTGAAAAATCCAGATGGCCGAGAATAATCCTGTCATCGGGCGCATTTATCCTCTCCTCTAACTTCCCGAAAGCGTCATAGATGTTAGCGACGGGCTGTCCTTTCTTAACCATATCGCCGGCTTCGCCAGGAATCTGATGATCCCACTGGTAGAGCTAAGGGGCTGTTGTGAGTTTATTCCTTTACCTCTTCGAACTCCTCTTTGCTCGCACCGCAGACCGGGCAGACCCAGTCATCAGGCAGCGCTTCAAACGAGGTTCCGGGCTTTATGCCGCCGTCCTGATCACCAGCCTCGGGATCGTAGACGTAGCCGCATACGATGCAGATATATTTCTTCATCATCACACCACTCTCCTTTCCATTCAGCCGTTCTCATATTTAAGCATAGCTGGTTTGAAGTGCGTTCACATGCATACCTGAGACACCTGACAGGCTCGTATTATGCGCTGATCTCGTTTGGTTTATTCCATGACTTCGACAAATTCAGACTTGGTTGCACTGCATTCGGGACAGAGCCAATCTTCTGGCAGCGCTTCAAAGGTCGTTCCCGGCTTTATACCGCTCGCGGGATCGCCCTTCGCGGGATCATAGATATAGCCACAGATCGTGCATTCGTATTTCTTCATATCTTCACCGGATCTTCGTTTGGCTTAGGTGGTTATATAGGTTGGTGGAATTCGCGTACCGTACTCTTATACGTAGTGTTCATGCAGAGCGTACCATCGGTCTTTGAATCAGTATGGTTCTTTACAGCCGAGCGCGTCCCGCCACTTAGGCTTTTGTTCTCCAGCTCTTTTCCTTTTCCACTTCTTCCAGGATTCTCGCCGCTAATTCCTTGCAGACCTTCTCGATCTCAGGCTCCAGATACCCGCGTGTACCGAGAAATTCAGTCAGCTCGGCCACGATCTTCTGCGTATTGAGTTGTTTGCGCGCCTCGTCAAGCGGTTTCCCACCCTGCAGTTTTATGCCACCCTCTTTCCATCCCTCCGCGAAATACCAATCCTTGAACCAGCGACAGCCACTTCGCCAGAGTAGAAAGCCTAAGGGCGTTGCAGCCGGTGGCACGCCGGCAAGTAACGCTCGTGCGGTCATTCGGTGGTCGATATAAGAGACCGAGAGGTGTCCGCCCGGTGGGATCAATTCGGAGAGCAGTTGAAAGAGCTTTTCTCCTGCTTCATCAACCTCAGCACCTGTTACAGGAGAATAATCGATCTCCATCCAGGGTCTGATCCACGTACTCCCGGTATAATATAACCCGCTCACGATACTGTGCTCGTTAATGCGCAGGCTGAACGAAACGACGCCAGCAAATGCGCCCTTTTTTACCTCGCCCAAACGTAACGTGTACGAACCGAGTCTTCTGCCATCCAGGGAATACAGCGGATTTTCCGGTTCACGTTCTTGTGCGGTCATTCTTTTACCTAAAATCGCTTTGGATCCGTCTCGATATCCACGATGGCGGGCTTCTTCGCCGCGAGAGCTGCTTCTAACGCAGCCTTCAACTCGTTCGGCTCGGTCACGTGGAACCCAACGCCGCCGCAGGACGTAGCGTAATCCGCGTAGTTCGGATTTTTTAGTTCTGTTGCGAACTTCGGATAGCCCTCAACCTTCTGCTCCATGCTGATCATTGCCAGCTCGTTATTGTTTAAGATGACCACGATGATAGCCAGCTTGTTCTCGACCGCGGTAAGGAACTCGCCCATCACCTGTGCGAAGCCGCCATCGCCGGTGATGCAGACCACCTGCTTATCCGGAGCGGCTAATTTCGCGGCAAGAGCGCCGGGTAGCCCGAACCCCATGGTGGCGAGATAGCCGGACATCAGCAGCGTCTGCCGGGTCATCACGAAATTGCGGCCAAACCAGAAGCTATTATCACCAACGTCCACAGAGATGATCGCTGTCGGGTCTATTACTTCCCGCAAGACCTTCATAATAAATGGACCGCGTAAGGGTGATGACCTCACGTCAGCCTCCTTTTCGAGCTGCGCATACCACCTCTCCTTCTCCTCCTTCACGTCCTCGACGAGCTGTGGATTCGCTCGTTCCTGTACGCGCTCCACTAATTCAGCCAGTACCACGCCGCACTCACCGAGAATCGGGACTTCGATCGGGAAACTCTTGCCAAGGTTCATAGGATCGATATCCACCTGAATAATCGTTTTCCGGGGGATATTGGTCTTCGCGGAGAATGAAGAACCGAAGACCAGGAGCAGATCAGATGCGTTGACATACGTTCGTGCCATCGGGGTACCCACATCGCCGAGCACGCCGAGGGCGAGTTCATGATCCTCGGGCACGATACCTTTTGCACGATACGTGGTGATGATAGGCGCGGAGATTCGATCGGCGAGCTTTAAGAGCTTCTCGCCCTGGGCTCGTGCGCCCCAGCCTGCGATTATCACCGGACGTTCCGCCTCGTTGATCAACCGAACGGCCCGTTCGACGAGGTCAGTGTTCAGGATGCGGAATTCAGGAATTCGACCCTTTAGCGGTTCTATACGTGCGTCAAGTACTTCTTTCTGGACATCATTTGGAATCGCGAGATGCGAAACGCCTCGTTCGACCACCGCATGCTTTAACGCGAGTGTCACGAGCTCTATGGTTTGCTCTTTCGAATTGATAGTCTTGTTAAAGGTGCAGAAGGAGTTGAAGAGAACATCCTGGTCAATCTCTTGAAAACTGCCCGGCCCGATATACTGGAGCTTCACCTGCCCGGTGAGCGCGACCACAGGAGCGCGATCCATCTTCGCATCATAGAGTCCGGTAATCAAATTGGTTGCGCCCGGCCCTGCAATTGTCAAGCATACGCCCACGTTACCGGTGAGTTTGGCGTAGGCCGAAGCCATGAGCGCTGCTGCTTCTTCATGCCGTACTTTTATGAATCGTACCCTGGGGTGCTTGCGTATCGCATCCACGACCCCGAGGCAGGTCGTACCCGGGAGCCCAAAGACATATTCCACACCCCACGCAGCGAGTTGGTCCACAATGACCTCGGATACCGTTCTCTCTTGCATAGTTCTTACCTACGCTCAGGCTCTATTAAACATTTTACAACAGCATGAATGCGATCACCCTGAACGATTTTTCGGCACAGTGAACGAGCTCTTCTCTTCCGCGTATTTTGCTTCTCGATTCTTCTTTGGAACCGAACTGAACCTTTTTATATGCCGACCAGCATGGTTATGGTATCAACGGAACGAGATAAAGGAAGGACCAGAGAAATGGAAAGGAGAAAGGATTTCAGCGATTTGAAGCGTGAAGTGATTGATAATGGGAACTGTGCGCTCTGCGGTGGCTGCGTGGCTACCTGCAGGTTGCTCGATTACGGTTTGCTTCGTATGGACGTTGCGGAGGGCGGCCCGGTGAAAGGGGAAGGGCAGCAGTACGCGCCTGCAGCATCCTGCTTTTTCTCTCAGGGAAAACCAGTTATACGGCCGGGTCAGCAGTGTCCGCCGAGTTGTGGCTATTGTTATTATCAATGCCCGCGTGTCGAGGCACCGGTGCTCAAGGAAGGATTGGAAGAGATCTATGAGGTCGTGAGTAAGGATGAGACGATACGAGGCGCGTGCCATAATGGCGGTGCGCTTCTTTCGTTACTCGTATCTGCACTTGAGGATGCGATCGTCGAGGGCTGTATAACCATTGCTGATAAGGCGGGTAAGCCCGAGGTGCGGGTCGCGATGAGTAAATCGAGTTTGATTGAAGGTGCGGGCAGTTGCTATGGGTCCGCGGCGACACTGACTGGTGTAGCGGATGCGATTGTGAACCAAGGTCTCTGGACCGTTGCTCTGGTCGGCACACCGTGCCAGATCGCAGGCTATGAGAAGATGCTCGAGGTCGGTCGTGGCACGCACAATGCCCATAATTTCTCGTCCAGCGTCCGATTGCGAATCAGCCTCTTCTGCACAGGTGCATATTCGTATGATGCTTTGGTAAAGGAGTACCTTGAACGCAAACAGGGTATTCCGGTACGTGAGATCACCAGGTTGGACATTCGGGACGATGGGCTGCATGTCTATGCAGGTGATAAAGAGCTGTTCCATGCCGCACTGAGCGAGATAGCGGATTACAAACGCGCGGGCTGCAAGATCTGCGAGGATTTCGCCGGTCGGTTTTCTGATATCAGTGTGGGACATATCGGCACACCTGCGGGGAAGTCAACGGTCATCATTCATACTGATTTCGGGAAAGAGGTCTTCGAACGTGCGATCGAATGGGGTTATATCGACGCGAAGCCGATCGATAAAGCAGGTGCGGAGTTGATACACCGGCTGCAGCAGGAGAAACGCGAGGCGGGGCTTGCTGAGAAGGCAAAGAGGAAGGACTGAGAGGGACGGTGGAGTCTAAGCGATTATAACCTGCACCACCACATATTCTTAATGCAGAGGTAGACACGTGTCAACGAGAGTGCCCGATTAGTAACACGCTAAGAGGTTGTGAGCGGTTGATGACACCTGAAATTCTGCTCGTGCTGGTGGTACTCGTGGTCACTATTATCCTCTTCGCGACCGAGGCCTTCCGCGTCGATGTCATCGCTCTCTTGATTATGGTCACGCTGCCCTGGCTGGGGCTCATTACACCTGTGGAAGCGTTTTCTGGCCTCGCAAGCAACGCCGTGGTGGCGATCATCGCCGTGATGATCCTGAGCTACGGTGTGGGTCGTTCGGGCGTGATGGACCGCATTACTCGACCGATCATCCGCGTGGCGGGCTCGAGCGAGAAACGGCTGATCGGGCTCGTGGCTGCTGCGGCCGGTATGATCTCCTCGTTCATGCAGAATATCGGCGCGGTCGCCCTTTTCCTGCCCGCCGTGATGCGGATCTCTCGGAACATGCGCATCCCTATCTCACGTCTCTTGATGCCGCTTGGGTTCGCCAGCATTCTTGGTGGCACGCTCACTATGGTGGGCTCCGGACCGCTCATTATCCTCAATGATCTCGTAACTCAGGGTGGTCAGGAGCCGTTCGGGCTCTTCAGTGTCACACCCATCGGCATTGCGCTTTTAGCTGCCGGGGTCCTTTATTTCCTGCTCCTCGGCAGATTCGTGCTCCCGGTGAGGGAAGAAGTGGAACGAGAACCTCTTAGCCGGCAGCGGGAGCTGATCGAAACCTGGCGCCTGCCTTCTACGATCTATCACGCGGCTATTCCACCTGGCAGCCCGCTTATCGGGAAGACGCGAGAGGACGCACAGCTCTGGATCCGCTACCACATAATCCTCCTCGCGCTCGCAGAGGGCAAGGAGCTGCTCTACGCACCCTGGCGCTACACCCGCTTCGTTGAGGGTCAGGAGCTCGCACTGATCGGCAGCGAGGACGATATCGAACATTTTATCGCCGATTTCCGGCTGGAGGTCACGGCGGCGAGCCCGAAATTTGACGCTCTGCGCAGTGGCGAAGTCGCGGGGTTCGCGGAGATCATTATTCCTCCACGCGCGCCGATAGCCGGGAAGACGATGCGGGAACTCGCGATCCGGAAGACGTACGGTGTGGAGCCGATCATGCTGCTGAGCGGCGTCCGCGAGGAGCGAGAAGACTTCTCAGACCGCTTCTTAGCGCCTGGTGATGCTATGGTCCTCTACGGTCCGTGGAAGAATCTCAAAGCGATGGCAGACAACCGTAATTTCGTGCTCATCACGCCGATCGAGACCGAATCAGCAGGGACCTCGCGACCGCTCGCGGCGGCATTCTGCTTCTTGGGTGCCATTACGCTGATTTTACTGGGGCTACCACTTTCGCTCGGGCTCCTTACCGGCGCCCTGGGGATGATTCTCCTGCGTGTTATTCCCATTGACGAAGCGTACCGGGCGATTGACTGGCGTACCGTGTTCCTGCTCGCCGGCTTGATCCCGCTGGGGATCGCGATGGAGAAGATCGGCGCGGCAAGTTACCTCGCGCATCGGCTCATCGTACCGCTCCAGGATGGTCATCCGATCCTCATTCTGGTCGCCGTTGCCGCACTGGCCACGCTCTTCACCCTCGTCATGTCAAATGTCGCAGCCACCGTCGTGTTAGTACCACTTGTCATGATCATCGGCAGTATCGCTGAGATCAATCCTCGCGCACTCGCGCTGCTCGTTGCTGTCTGTGCCTCTAACTCCTTCGTCCTGCCCACGCACCAAGTGAATGCGCTCCTGATGGCGCCCGGCGGGTACCACAGCGCCGACTACCTGAAG
>RXIE01000083.1 GCA_004212135.1 Candidatus Methanophagales archaeon ANME-1-THS
GTTTTGATACTCCTCAACTGCCAGCTCAGATAGCTACCGGAGTGTTTCTCCTGGTTTCAATCTCAGGTTCGTCACCACAGTGAGGGGTGGATCTGGTATTCGGAACTCCATAGTTTCGGAAGTACTGAAGAAAGGAAAAAATTTAAAAAGAGAAGGTTAAAAGTAAAAGGTACTAACTATATTTCTTTGGTACGGCGTTCTTTTCTAAAGAACGGTTCTGCTCCGCTGGTGTAGCGCGGCCAATCATGTGGGCCTCTCGAGCCCACGACCGGGGTTCAAATCCCCGGCGGAGCATCTTCGATCCTGGCTGCAGGGGCTCTTTTTTGGCAGTAAACCGCTAATGAGTTTTAATCGCGATTAAAGAAATTTCTAATCCCGCATCGCGTGGCAATCGCCTGGCCTCCAGGGTAGAACGAGCGGGAGGGTGCTCCTTGAAGTATTCAGCGTAGACCTGATTGATTCGACTGAAGTTGTCCATATTCTCAATGAAGAGCGTCACACTGACCACATCGTGATAGTCCATCCCCGCCTCTTTAAGCACGGCCCCGAGATTATCCAGCACCTGACGCGTTTGCTCTTCGATAGACCCTCGCACCAACTCACCGGTTGCCGGGTTGATCGGGATCAGCCCCGAGCAGAAGAGCATGTCTCCTACCAGGATGGCCTGGCTGTAAGGCCCGATAGCCTGAGGCGCATCTTTTGATGCTATAACCTTCTTCATCCGGTCTCTTTCGAACGCTTACTGCGTTCCATACTGTTCTATTATTAATAATCGCAATGGGATTAAACTATTTTTCAGGCTAACGTAACATTTTCTCAGTGTACGATCGTTAAGCCATGGCGATAGAGTTCAGAGGATGTGCGGCTACTGACCTCGCGATAAGGAATAAGCGCATGTACGATCTCCAGCTACAGGAAACGCACTGATGAGCAGAAAGAAGAAGTTTCACTTTGAGGTTTTAAAAGAAGATAAAAAGAGCAGGGCCAGACTGGGCGTGATAAAAACCGCGCGTGGCTCTATCGATACTCCGTACTTCATTCCCGTTGCCACCCTCGCCTCGGTCCGGGCTCTGGGCTCCGACGACCTCGCTGACCTCGGCGCCCATTGCATTTTGGCCAACACGTATCACCTCCATCTTAAGCCGGGGGACGAAGTTATCAAGAAGCTGGGCGGCCTGCACCGGTTCATGGCATTCGATCGGCCCATATTCACCGATTCAGCGGGTTTCCAGGCCTTCTCACTGGGTCTCGGAAGGGAGCATAATATATCCAAGATCGGCAGCATATTCCCGGAGGGCCGAGAGACCGAGGATAAACGTGAGAACTTGACTAGAATAACGGACGCGGGCATCTCTATCAAGTCCGCCCACGATGGCACGTGGCACTTCTTGGACGCCAAAGCCTCCATGAAGATCCAGTCCAACCTCGGCTCGGAGATCATAATGGCATTCGACGAATGCACCTCGCCACTTTCCGATTACGAGTACACGAAGATGGCTATGAAGCGAACCCACGAGTGGGCCAAGCTTTCTTTGAAGTACCATGACAGGAAGCAGGCGATCTATGGGATAATCCAGGGTGGCTGGTTCGAGGATTTGAGACACGAAAGCACGCAGTTCATCTCATCCCTTCCCTTTGATGGCATAGCAATCGGTGGGTCCCTGGGGAACTCCAAGAGCGACATGCACCAGGTTCTGGAGTGGGTTATTCCCAAGTTGGACGAACGCCCAAGGCACCTGCTGGGAATCGGTGAGATCGATGACATCTTCGAGTGCGTGGAGCGAGGGATCGATACCTTCGACTGCGTTACTCCCACTAGACTCGCCCGGAGGGGGAATCTATTCATCTCGCCCGAATCGGGAGGAGGGGTGGAGAATAAGTTCAGGATAACCATCAAGGCCCCGCAGTATAAAGATGACAAGAAGCCTATAGACCCTCGATGCACATGCCCGACCTGCCAGCGGTACTCTCGGGCCTATGTGCGGCATCTGTACACTGCCAATGAGCTTTCTTATTTCAAGCTGGCATCCGTGCACAACCTTCATTTCATGCTCAGGCTCATGGAGCAGATAAGGGCGTCCATACAGAACGGGACCTTTAGCAGGTTAAAGAAGAAATGGCTGAAAACACCTTGAATCGCAGTGATGAGGCATCCAGAGAGAATCGAAAAGCAGAGCCGAGATTCAAGTTAGACAAGACCCAGGCTATCATAATCCTTTGCGGGTTCTACCTGTTCTTCTCCTTCGCGGGCAATGTAGCGGCGACCAAGGTGACCTATTTTGGCACGCTCGTGATGGACGCGGGCTTCATCTATTCCATGACCTTCACGTGGCGTGATCTGATCCACAAGCAGCTCGGAAAGAAGGCTGCCATCACCACCATTTGGCTGGCTGCAGCAATAAATCTCAGTGCCGCGCTCTATTTTCAGCTCGTCGTCTTCCTGCCCGCGGAGCCCAGCTGGGCTGAGGCGGGAGGGCAAGCTGCCTGGCAGTTCCTCTTCGGGATAATCAAGGGCTCTGAAAGCGGCGCATGGTGGCAGTCTGTATTTTCGCTCCAGCTCAGGATCGTTATCGGCTCGATCATTACCGCGGTCATCGCCGAGCTCATCGATACGCAGGTCTATCATCTGTGGACCACGGGGATTGGAAAGAATCGCCCGCAGTGGAGCAGGGTCTTCGTCTCCAATTCCATCTCCATCCCCATTGATAGCGTACTCTTTCCAGTTATCGCCTTCCTGGGTATCATCAGCACGGTGGCCATGGTAGAGATGGTCTGGACCAATATACTGGTCAAGGCGATCGTCACGCTCCTGGTCTTCTGGACGATTTATCTCGTTCCAGAGAAGCCGATTTTCCGGGATGAGTAAAGCGCCTTAAAGATAAGAAGTTTGAACAAAAGCAGTGACCTCTTACTTCAGTGCTAGTAAGGATGAACCTAGACATAGGAAGTACTCGCAGCAGGAATTAACATAACCCGCGCAGAAATAGATAGGTGGAGATTAATTTGGCAACTACTATACCGCCAATCAAGTAGAGGAGCAAACTTTCAACGGCCCACAGTGCGATCAAGATTGTTGGCAGATTGATGAGCAGATAGAGGGCAAAATAGCCTGGGATCGCTCCTACCAGAAATATCAGGAAACCGTACATTAATCCCCGGCTCACAAACCGTTCTCCGGGAACACAGGAGCCAATTACAGTGTAAACCAATGCGAACAGTATTCCTGAAATGATGTTGAAGCTGAGCGAATAATACAGGAATGAAGCTGGTGGCGGACCCGCCGTGGGCATCATGAGCTTGCTCCAGACTGGAAGATATGCAGGATCCCCATAGAAATCCATGCTAACAAAAGCGAAGAGCGTATGAATGATCAGGGCTATTATGCCAAATACTACTCCCGCACCAAGTATTCGGGCAAGCTTTTGCATGCTGGTATACTCCTCATAGCGCCGAGTTTAAATATGTTTCTGTTTTTGTTATCTCAGTGGTTCATATAACATAATCTTTTGCAGGTCTATGGGTTTGCCAAAAACGCCGGAAACGAAACATACGGCTCATTGGTTCGCTAAACTTTTATGATTTAGGACGTTATCCTCATTTATGGACGTTCTGGAAAAGGCCAGAATACTGGGAGATGCAGGACGATATGATAGTTGTGGGCCAAGAGCGTGCGAGGTGAACGTCCGTAGTGGCCTGGGCGGAATTTACTATGCAAAGGCAGAGCACAGGACCTGCAGAATCTATAAGACCATAATGGACAATAATTGCTCCTTTGATTGTAAATACTGCCCCAATGCGAGAGGCGGTACGAAGACAAAAGCGAGCTATCAGCCAGAAGAACTAGCTAAGCTCTTTGATTACCTGCATAAGCACCTCAGCGTTGAGGGGCTGTTTCTCAGCTCCAGCGTTGCGGGCGATCCTGACAAAGCCACCGAAAGGATGATCGCGGCCGTGCAGCTTCTGCGAGGCAAATACCAGTTTAGCGGGTATGTCCATTTTAAGGTTCTGCCCGGCACCTCGTATGAGCTGATTAAACAGGCGTCTGAGCTTGCAACGAGGATGAGCATCAATATCGAGGCGCCAAACAAAGCGGTTCTTGCAGAACTCGCTTCGTGCAAGGATTACAAGATCGACATTCTGAGAAGGCAGGCATGGATCTCCAGGCTCAATTTAGCAGGTGGACAGACGACGCAGTTGATCGTTAATGATCTGGCAACTGATAAGGATATTCTTAACATGATGGACTGGGAATACCAGCATATGAATCTTCGGCGAATTTATTTCTCGGCTTTCAAACCAGTAAAAGGAACGCCTCTGGAGCATGAAGCGCCCGGTTCAGTGCTCAGGCAGAACCGATTGTATAATGTTGATTTTCTGCTGAGGGTGTATGGATACCACCTCGAGGAATTTGAGCTCGCGATGGAGGACGGGATGCTTCCCGGTCGTGACCCGAAACTCGCTCTGGCACAGGCAACGTTCGATGCACCGGTTGATATCAACGAAGCTCCTTATGATGAGTTGATACGGATCCCCGGCATTGGTCCGAGGACGGCGCGTAAAATCGTTGAGCGTGAAGCGAAGATTACCACATTTGAGCAGCTGCAGAAGCTCGGCGGATGGGTTAAACGAGCCAAACCGTTTATAGAAATCGGTGGCAAGAGACAGACCATGCTGAGCCAGTTCTGAAGCTACGTGGGTGCTCATATCAGGAAAAGAGCGGAAGAAGAACGTTGTCAGCTTGAGCATGGAGTCGAGCTCATCTGCTAACCATCCTTCTCGAAGAATTCGTCCAGGGTCATTCGTTCGTGCTTCTCCTCTTTCACTTTGTGTTCATAGCTCCGTTTCTCATCGATGATGTGCTGTACCGTGTGCCCGTGCTCTTTGAGTGCATCCGCGATGAATCGCCGGTGGCACCTGAAGAAGAGGAGTTCAGCACACATGAGTGCCACTCGATGCAATGAGGCGAGTCCTTCAACGTACCGCAAACCCTGTTCAAATTCTGCGGTCTTCATGAACTCCCGGTAGCCGCCTTTTCGGTAGCCGCCGAGCTCTGCCACGTGATGGTATGCGATCCCATGCTGCTTCAAACTCGCTTCCAGATGCTCACGCTTGAAGTGGTTGTGTTTGGACGTCGGAAATCGTCTCACATCAATAATCACCTCTATCTGGTATACCTCGAGCACGTGCAAAAGCTCCTCGATACTCCGGTTACTGGTTCCGATGGTCCATATACTCAATTCTTCCGAGCCTCGCACCTTAAATCCCCCGTACCATAGGACTATGACGTGCAGTGGTGATTCGGAGCAACGGGTGTCGCCCTCCACCTTTTATGAGCTTTTGAAGAAGAACCGCATCAAATCTTGTGCGCGCGCATCCAGCACCCCTACATCGCTCTTCGATGCTGAGACTTCATCAAAACCACCCTTCGTTTCCATTGCCCTTACGTGACCCGTATTACGCGGAGCGTGGGAATCATAGATCGCAAATGGTACTGCCTCTCTCGTGTGCGTTCCCACCGAGACCGGGGTGTAGTGATCGGGCAGGACTAATAGTCGGTACCGCTCATCAGTATCGGTATATCTCTCTTCTAATCCCTTCAATACCGTGCCAACGACCAGTGCATCGAAATCTTCAATCGCGTTCACTTTCAGCGCTATATCACCGAGATGCGCGGCCTCATCTGGCGCTTCTACATGGACCAGAACAAAATCTTTCTCCTCTAGACTCCGCAGAGCATACTCAGCCTTGCCTTTATAATTCGTGTCAATATAGCCCGTAGCGCCCGGCACCTCTATGGTATCCAAGCCCACGCACGCGCCAACACCCTTTATAAGATCAACCCCCGAGATGACCGAGCCGTGCACGCCGTAGAGCTCGCTAAACGCGGGCATTGCCGGCTTTTTACCACCGCTCCATAGCCAGACCATATTCGCCTTTCGCTCGTTACGCGCCATTCTCCTCAGATTGACTTCATGATCCTCCAGTATCCGCTTTGAGGTGCGCATGATCTCTCTTAATATCGCCTCTTTTGGAAGGTTATCCTCTACACGTGCACCGATTACATCATGAGGAGGTGGAGATCCGATCTCTTTCCCCTCGCCTAATTCGTCCTCGTGTGATCTGGCGTTGATGATCAGCACGTTTCGATAGCTCACTCCGGGATAAAAGGTCAGTTCCCACCCCTTACGCGGCCCTTTAACTCCCAATGCTTCATTAAGTGCCTTGATTAATACGCGTGCTTCCTCGGTTGGTATATGCCCGCCACTATAGTCCACAATTCTGCCTTCGGCTTCGGTTACCAGATTGCAGCGAAAGGCGATCTCGTCCCTCTCGAGGTGTATATGCATTCCCATCGCCTCGATCGGGCCTCTGCCCGTGTAATAGCGGGCTGGATCATAACCGAGAATAGAGAGAATCGCAATATCACTTCCCGCATTCATGCCTTCCGGTATCGTTTGTACCAATCCTCGAATACCCGTGGTGGCGATGAAATCGAGGTTAGGCGTAGATGCGATCTGTAACGCTGTCTTGTAGCCGCGTTCAGGAATCGGATAATCAGCCATTCCGTCCCCTATGAGAATCACATACTTCATCTCGGTACCTCGACTTATTGAATTTTTTTAAAGGACATGATACAGTTTTAAATCATACGTTCTCATTATAATAATTGAGGATAGATGGAGACCGATATACCGCTCAAGGATGTAATGGTGCGCGAGGTCGTGAAAGGGGATCTCAACTTGACCATTCTGGAAGCAGCGAAGATCATGAGGAAGTACGACGTGGATAGCATCGTCGTGCTCGACCGTGGGGAACCAGTGGGAATCGTGACCGAAGGTGATATCATCAGCGAGGTAGTGAGCAAGGACCTCAAGCCGAGCAAGATGAAACTGAAGGACATCATGACCGCCCCCTTAATCACCGCTTCTCCGGGTGACCGTTTGTCAGATATAGCGAAGAAGATGTCGAAGGAACGGATAAGAAAGATACCCGTCATTGATAACGGCAAGTTGGTGGGAATCGTTGCAGACATCGATATCATATCCGTTTCGTCAGAAATGAACTCGATACTGGCGGAACTCGTAGAGATGAATGTGGAACGAGAGACAATCGAGTCCGGGGGCGAGAGCTTGGGGCAGGGTATCTGTGAAAAGTGCGGTAGCTTCTCCCATTACCTGGAAATGGCAGACGGGCTCATGGTCTGCGAGACGTGTAAAGAAGAGCTGGAAATGGAAGGTGCGGAGTAACTAATCCCGAATCCCCGCTGTCGTAACTGAGAACACAGCCTCTGCTTCCGGGAGGTTTGGTGAATCAACTAACCGTGCTATTCGTTTATCACCCTTGGATTTACGTAGGTATAATCGAAAGGTAGCGGTATGTCCCACGATATGCCCGCCGATCGGTCGTGTAGGGTCGCCGAAGAAGGCATCCGGCCTCACCTGCACCTGGTTGGTGATCATTATCACGGCATTATTCAGGTCCCCGAATCTCAACGCATCGTGCAGATGCTTATTAATCTTCTGTTGGCGGTCAGCTAAGGTTCCTCGCCCCACATATTCGCTCCTGAAATGCGCGGTCGACGAGTCGATTATCAGCAGCCGTACCGGTTTATCGGTATCCTTCAACTCCTCGGCAAGCTTTTCTGCCTTATCCACCAGCAGGATCTGGTGATTCGAATTAAATGCACGAGCAACATGGATATTTTTAAGCACGTCGGTATAATCAAGCCCAAGGCCTTCGGCCATATTTTTTATCCGTTCGGGTCTAAAGGTGTTCTCCGTATCGATTATGATGACCGAGCCGTTTAATCCCCCCTTTGCGGGCGGCAACTGGACATTAACTGCGAGTTGATGTGCGATTTGTGTCTTTCCACTGCCGAATTCGCCATAAAACTCGGTTATCGCCTGCGTCTCGAGCCCTCCACCTAATATTGAATCGAGCGATTTCGAGCCGGTCGTGAGCTTGCCCACGCCAGAACGCCGTTCCAAGATCCTGTCGCCAGTCTCGAACCCACCGATCTCCGCCGCCTCCCGCGCGGCATTTATGATCTTCGCCGCCGTGGCTTCTCCGATCTCTGCTGTTGCGACCAATTCCGCAGGAGACGCGACGGCGATCGCCTCTATGGAATTATAACCCCCTTCACGTAATTTCTCGGCTATCGCAGGTCCTACACCAGGCAAGTCCTCTAAATCCATTTTCCTCCTCACCCTCGTCGTGATGGTAACGAAAACCAATAATACACCTGTTATAGTGACATTTAAACATTTCTTACTATACGAAGACCAGTGCTACGACGACCGAGCCGAATTTGCCCCTCTCAACCTCGATCGATTCCACCACGGATCTCTTCGTAACGATCTTCTTATTGCGGATCTCAGCCATCTTATCTAGCCGCTCCTGTATCTTTCCTGCGATGTACTCGCGTGAATAATGCCCGTGATGCTCGCAAATGATACCAAACTCACCTTGCACCCTCTTCACCCCTGTCTCTTGCCCTAACCAGCCATATCCTATTCCCGCGCCAATAAGCTCGCCCGATTGACCATCTGCTCGTGAAAGCACGCAGAAGGTGATCTCCCCGGGTGTTAGGAGCACGTTCCTTCGCTCCATTTCCACCGCCTTCGCCGGGAGTATCGAGGAGACCTCGACCAGGTTGCACTCGCCGATGCCCGCATCCTGTAACGCGAGGTCAAAAGCGCTCGATTGGTCAAGGTCCAAGCCCACTCCAGAGGTAACAAAAAAGGCCTTTGGGATCATCTCGCCATGCATTTTTTTCTCCTCACGTTACTTTATTCTCATCGGTATACAAAGCTTCCACGTTCGCTACGGTAGGAAATACCGAGCCTCTTCGCCGGGTGCTTAAGTGGGTTGCGGCGCAGGCATTAGCAAATCTCAGGCATTCTTCATGCCCTCTACCACTCAACAGGGCGTATATAAACCCTGCATTGAAGACATCACCGACACCCGTCGGGCTTATCAGCTTCACATCGAACGCCGGGCTGCGGATCTCAAACTCCCGGGTTACCCATGCGGAGCCCTCTGCACCGCCATGAACAATTACGTTTCTGCATCCCCGATCCAGCAATACCTGCTCCCCTTCGCGCCCCTCCTTGCCACTCAATTCTTGTATCTCCGCCTCGTTAACAAAGAGAAAATCGGTCGAAGGGAGGAGATCTAAAACGGTTTGGCGTGCCTGAACGGTCCATCCGAGGTACGCACTCCATCCGATATCAAGACCGGTGAAACTGCCAGCAGCGTGAGCGAACTTGAGCATTTTCTTATTGGCCTGGAAAAGCCCCTCGGTGTTCCAGTGACCAGCACGCATCATGAACCGCGTTTTTTTCAGGAGCTCGAAATTCACATCTTCTTCTCTCAGGTCTAAATTCGCGCCCCGGTCGGAGAGCATTGATCTGCTCCCATCTTCAAAGGCTATGCTTACCGTGATACCCGGCCGCTGGAGTTCTTCTTTCCCCGTCGTCCCGGCAAAGCAGGTAACGCCCACTTGTTCGAATTCTGTGCGTATCCATCGGGAAAGCACATCATCTCCCGTTTTGCAAATCAGTGCAGTTCTCAGCCCCAGTGAGGCACACGCCGCTGCGCAATTCCCAGCCTGGCCTCCGATCGTGAGCATAAATTCACAGCCCCGCTGCGTGTCGCGTTCCGGAAAATCCGCGATCGGCATCGTTGCTATGTCACAGAACACATCGCCTATCACCACCACATCATATCGTTCCTGATTCTGTTTGGCGCTCATTGAGACGTTCTTCTGCGAGTAGATTTATGGATCAGTAAAGGAAAAATCTTTTGATAACCTTCGATGGGTGAACTGCCTTGCCCCGGTGCCGATATAAGGTGCGACGACGTGCCCGTTCCCGACGAGGAGGTATTTGTAACTAACCAGTCCCTCTAATCCCACAGGACCACGTGCATGGACTTTATACGTACTGATACCCACCTCCGCCCCTTTCCCATAGCGGAATCCGTCGCTGAACCGGGTTGAAGCGTTATGCATGACCGAGGAGGAATCGACGAACTGCATGAACGTGAGCGCGGTTTTCTTATTCTCCGTGACGATCGCATCGGTATGCCCCGAGCCGTAATAATTGATATGCTCGATCGCTTCGTTCACGCCGTTAACCACCTTGATGGAAATAATCAAGTCGTTATACTCGGTACGCCAGTCTTCTTCGGTCGCCGGCTTGAGCTCCTTTGTGCCTTTCAGGAGTTCCATTGTTCTTGGACATGCTCGGATCTCAACTCCGGCTTTGAGATATCGGTCGACCATCCGCGGCAGAAATTCGCCTGAGATTGCGGAATCCACAAGCAACGTCTCCATGGCGTTACAAACCGCGGGATACTGAACCTTAGCATCGTAACAGATATCGAGCGCCCTGTTCATCTCCGCGTCCCGGTCAACATACACGTGGCATAGACCCTCCGAGTGCCCCAGGACCATGATTTTGGTATTCTCCTGGATGTACTTCACCAATTGGTTGCTTCCCCGGGGCACGATGAGATTGATATACTCGTTCAATTGTAGCATCTCACCCACCTCTTCCCGCGTCTCGAGCAATTGGATCCAGCCGTCAGGAATCCCATCGCCGGCAGTCGATGCCGCTGCTATAATCTCAAAGAGCGCTTCGTTTGAATACCGAGCTTCTGAGCCACCTTTGAGCAGAACGGCATTGCCCGTCTTCAGACAGAGCGAGGAGATTTGCACGAGTGCATCAGGTCGAGCTTCGAAGATCACGCCGATCACCCCGATGGGGCAGGCTACCTGGAAGAGCTCTAAGTCTTTATCCAACTCAATTGCCGAGAGTGTTTTACCAACTGGATCCTCTAATTTCGCAACATCCCGCACACTCTTTAATATATCATTTATCTTCGCGTCGTCCACGAGTAAGCGATAGAGAAGAGCTTTGGAGAGCTTCCCTTCACTTACCAGGCCCTTAGCGAGTTCAAGATCCCTGGTATTCGCCGCCAGTATTCGTGCTCGATTCTTATCAATCGAATCGGCGATTCGGAGCAGGGCATTATCTTTCTCAGCGGTCGTCGCGGTGGCCAATTTAAGCGCAGCCGCTCTCGCCATCTTCGCCTTTGTGAGAATGCCTCCACCTTCGTTCATGCTCATTTTATCAGACCCCCTTCACGAGCACCTCGCGTTGTGCTGAATACGTTGATATAGCGTGGGCGGTTTAAATAGATGAGACACCGTATTTACGATCAAAACGAGGAAGCATTAGAATCGAAGGTACGCATAGATGCTCTTAGAGCAGCACCAGATTGCCTCGATACACCACCTCATCGTATTCTTTCCGACCCAGAACGTGTTCGATCTCTTTCGAGTGCATGCCTTTAATCTTTTCGATATCACTGCTCGAGTAGTTTGAGATGCCCCGGGCAAATTCCACCCCGTTGGCATCGACGATACTCACCGTGTCGCCACTCTTAAATTCCTTTTCCACGCCGATGATTCCTGAAGGAAGCAAACTACTGCTATTTCTGATCAATGCGGTTTTTGCGCCTTCGTCCACCCTAATCCTGCCCTTTGGCGTGGACGCGAAGAGAATCCAGTGTTCCCTCACATGCATCTTTTTCGCCTTCGGCATGAAGAGCGTTCCAAGAGGTTCACCCCCGATGATCCGGATAAGGATGTTCTCAGTGCCACTGTTTGCGATGAGCAAGGGAATGCCTGCCTGCGTGACCACCTTTGCAGCTTGAAGCTTGGTCGTCATGCCCCCGACGCCCGCTTTTCCGCCTTTGCCCGCGCTCCGCTCAATCTCGGGTGTGAGCTCCTCCACCACAGAAATGAGCTCTGCTTCCCTGCTCCTTCTCGGGTCATACGTGAACAGACCATCGGTATCGGTCAGTATAATGAGCATGTCGGCGCCGAGATTGCTCGCGACGAGTGCGGATAACGTATCGTTGTCCCCTACCCTAATTTCATCCACAGCCACCGTGTCGTTCTCGTTGATGATCGGGATTACCCCGGACTTGAGCAGCGTGATCAAGGTATTCCTCAGGTTGAGGTACCGCGGTCGGTTAAAGAAGTCCTCATGGGTCAAGAGGACCTGAGCGATGGTCTCTCCGTAGTGGCTAAAATACCGATCATAAGTGCTCATCAGGATGCTTTGACCAACTGCCGCAGTCGCTTGCAAGAGCTTGATGTCCCGCGGTCGCTGCTTGAGGTCAAGTTTACCAATACCCGCACCGATCGCGCCAGAGGTCACCAGGATAACCTCTTTACCCTGCCTTTTCAAGTCAACAATCTCTTTCGCGAGTTTCTCGATCTTGTGTGGATCCAGTCGGTAGTTCGTATCAGTGAGGCTACTGGTTCCTACCTTTATGACGATCCGCTTCGCTTTCGATACATCGACAACTTCTCTTCCTGCGGATGCTCCTCTCGACTCACTGACCATAGGTCATCAGCCCTTACAGATTTATCAAAAACGTTTATTTTATTAATCAATCGGTTTGCTCAAAAGGAAAGCGTTTCTTCTCATACCTCGCCCCTTCCAGCCCTGTGAGCTCAACGCCACCTTCTACGCCCAGAATCTCCGCACCATTGAATTCTTCCATGCCGCAGAGTAAATGCTGCTCAGGATGCGTGCCCGGTGTAATATCACAGCTCAGCACGATTCTCTTGCCTGCCGATACCACGATTTTGAGCCGAGCCGATGCGGGATGGTTCTTTGGCAGCACAATCAGTGGCGAGTTCACTTCTCTAATCATATAGAGCACACACCGTAACCCATTCATTATTTGTTCGTCAGTGCCAAACCCCGAAGCGACGAGTAACTCCTCA
>RXIE01000084.1 GCA_004212135.1 Candidatus Methanophagales archaeon ANME-1-THS
TCCCATTTATCCGCTGGAGTGGATGTACCGGTTGGAAGCTGCGGGTTTCCAGGGATGGGAGATTGTAAACGAAGGGTACCAGAAAGTAGAAGGAGAATTAAAAGCGAGGGTGAAGGAGCTGCACGAAACGACGACGCTCGTTCTTTCACTCCATGCTCCACTCTCTGATATTAATATAGCGAGTGTAAACGAGCCGATATGGGAAGAGAGCATACGGCAGGTAAAAGAGAGCATCGAGCAGACCTACGAGTTCATCGATGAGATCTGTGTCGTGCATCCGGGCTTTTTCTCGCCCCTTTCGATCCAGATGCCGGATAAGGCGGTTCAGAAAGCGGTTAACGGTCTCAGGATGCTCTGCGATTTCGCGGCTGACCGCGGGTTACGGATAGCGGTGGAGAATTTGACCTCTGCGAATATGCTGCTGGGGCGGTATCCCGCTGAACTCATTCAGCTCGTGCAAGCTGTGGATCGAGATAATCTCGGGCTATGCCTCGATGTGGCGCATGCGCATACGACCAGAACGCTGGATGAGTTCCTGGGGATTCACGCTCAGGCAGAAGAGGTGGAGATCATACACCTGCATGCGAGCGATAACTTCGGATACGATGATCTCCATTTGCCCCTGGGAAAGGGCAGTTTGGATTGGGCGAGGGTGCTCAACGGCATGAATGATACGGCATACAGAGGGCTCATGGTCCTGGAGCTGTACAGCTTAGAGGCAGGAATCGCGAGTTTGGAGTTCATCGATACGCTGTGAAGAACCGGCGAGGGGGAAAATCAAGAGGGCTACAAAATGACGCGGATAAATGGGACGTTACCGTAAAAATAATCAGCATGTGCAGTTTTAAAGAGCATTGGTGAACACTTTTTTAGAACTGTTAGTTGGCTTTAAATAGAATAAAAATGACTGATTGAGGATAAGCAAGATGCAAACGAGGAGGACGAAAGTACGCTGCCTACGCTGCTCCCAGATATGGGACGTACCGGGAATGGTGAATAGGAGGACGAAGAGGGATCTTACCTGCCCCAGGTGTGGGTACATCCTGCCTGCGGTATTAGCACGATATTTATATGAGACCGCGCGGCAGATGGATTCCATGGCCGAGCAGGTCATGCTCGAGGAAGGAACGATACGCACGACACGAGACAAAGGTGCGTTTGCTGATTTCAAGGGCACAAAAAGTGCGAAAGGGTATCAATAAGCTGCGATAAAAGCTTCTTCAGGTATCGTGCTCAACCTTTGCTTGAATGCACCTCTACGCATACGATGCCGGACAGTGCGATCCGAAGCGATGTACCGCAAAGAAATTAGCACGGTTAGGACTGATTACGACGATTACCACGATCCGAAGAATACCGTCTCATACGATCGTCCTGGTTCCCATTGCGGAGAAGGCACTCGCTCCGCCAGACCGAGCATTTACGAGCAGTATCACGGTTTTTGATTGTTCCTGGAAGGAGATTGGATCGTGTGAGGACACGCTGATGCACATGAAGCGAAAAAAGCGCGCCTTGCCATATCTGATCGCGGTCAATCCGGTGAATTATGGCAAACCGTTTATCTTGAGCTCGGCTGAGGCTTTTGCCGCTGCTCTGTTCATCCTCGGCGAGAAGGAGCACGCAGGCTATCTTCTGGGTAAGTTCAGGTGGGGCGATGAATTCCTGCGTGTCAATGAGCAGATGCTGCATGCCTATTCAGAGGCGAAGGATAGCCGAGAAGTAATCGAGCTGCAGAGAGAGTTTATGGAAGGACCGAGACGAAGGTCGGAAAAGGCATTTAAATAGAGGTAGATCTATAAATAACGCACCGATGGCCAGTTGTGATCTTGATGGAACACGGTTCCACAGGAAATACCGAGCAGTACCATTGCGCAAAGAGGATGCGAAGGCTATCTCCGCTGTGTACCGGGAGGTATGGCTGAACGCCTCCGAGTATCCGAAGGAATGGCGTGAGAGGCGAGCAATAAGCGAAGAGGAGATAAAGAAAGAGATGGATGCCGGCTATTTCTTCTTCGGTGTGCATATTGATGGCAAACTGGCAGGTGTGTATAAAGCATCCCTGACCGAGCGGGGGTGCTATGGCGAACACCAGGCGGTTCTCCCTGAATATCGAGAGCAGGGCGTGGCATACGCGATGTATGAGCAGTTCCTGGAGTTTGGAAGAGCGAACCAGTGCCGGGTGAATTACGTGAATATCCTGGCAGGCAACAAACCGTGTGAGCGCGCAATGAAGCAGTATCACTTTTATAAAACGGGCGAGCTATGGGAGCAAAGCCCGGGTATGTGGGTTCAGACCTACGAACGAAAGGTGGACGATGGGGGATAAATGGGATGGAGGTCTCCGAAGTGAGCCGAACCGCGAGCTTTCGAGCCGCTCATTGACCAAATCATCCGTTCAAACGTTCAACTCCGATTTCACGATCGATACCGAAGTTCTAACCCTCGATTGAGGAGGAGATCTCCCGTCCAGTTCGTGATCGTACCCATTTATACCTAAACCTAAAAAACAATCTTATGAGCAGGATAGGGGTGCCCGAAAAGCAGAAGGAGAAGCAAAAGCCGGTAGCTTCTTGGCTCGATGTCGATTACTTCACCGAAGAGCGAAGGGCGATAAAAGCCCTGACCGTCATTCTGAGAACCGCAGGCTGCCGGTGGCGGACCTGTACCATGTGCGGCTACTGGCAGGAATCCGCAGAAGTCACCCAGGCGGACATTCTGGCTCAACTGGAGCATGCATTAACGAAAAGCCCTCAGGAAGAGTTCATACTCAAGATCTTCACCTCTGGCAGCTTCCTCGATGATCACGAACTGTCGAGCGAGACGCGAAAAAGGATCGCGCAGATGGTGCAAGCCCGGCGAGAGATCAAGAAGCTCATTGTGGAGACGAGACCTGAATTTGTGAGTCCCACGACGATCGAGGATTTGCAGGTGGTTGAGAGGCTTGAGCTCGCAATCGGGTTGGAGACCGCGGATGATTTCATCAGGTCACGCTTTATAATCAAGGGCTTCTCGTTCGACGAGTATAAGAAAGCAGCGGAGATCGCGAAGGATTACGGCGCGCTGGTAAAGACCTACCTGCTGCTCAAGCCTCCCTTTGTAGCAGAAAAGAAAGCGATCGAAGATGTGATAAAGTCCGCTCAACGTGTCGCTCAGTATTCCTCCACCATATCCTTGAACCTCTGCACGGTGCAGAAACAGACCCCCTTAGAAGCGTTATGGCGAAGAAGGTATTATCGCCCGCCGTGGCTCTGGAGTGCCGTCGATGCGATTATGGGAATAGCGAGCCAGAAGCTCGTGGTGATCTCAGATCCCGTCGGTGCGGGGCATGAACGAGGTCCCCACAATTGCGGTACGTGCGATCCGAGGATAATAGCAGCGATCAGGAGCTTTAATAAAACACAGAATGTGCAGGTCTTAGAAGCGCTCAACGAGGTTGAATGCACCTGCAGGAACGTCTGGCAGATGCTGCTCAGCTCTGATGATTTCCTGTTCGGCTCGACCACGGCATAGAAAAGTTTATCAAAAGAGCGAATAAACAGGTAGAGGCAAGGAGAACGATGGGCGTACTCGCGAAGCTGAAAGGGATGGTAGGATATAAGAAATACCTGAACACGCTCATGCTCTCCGCTGGACTTGCGCTGCTCACCCTCTCCATCGCGTTTGGATTGATGTACCTGGCGACCGAAGGGAACTCTTTTCCCGGTCCGCTCATGCTCTTAATCTTTGCGCTCTTCTTCGTTATTTTTACCGTATTTTACGAATCGAGCGGCAAAAGTAAGCGGAAGGAGAGAGAGAGCTTGAAATCGCTTGCTAAAGGGTTATTTCTCGGCTGCTGTGCAACGTTCGCATTCGTTGCGGTCGTTAGTGGTGTGAAACTCATGATACTCGTGATAAACGGCGAGCTAGGCGAACAAATAAAAATCGATTGGGTCATTTATGCCTTCGCGATCTGCATGATCGTGAATACGGTATTACTCAGCCTTTTAAAGCCCTCGCCTGTCAAAGAAAAGCTTTGAGTATACGCTCTAGTTTGCCCCAGACCTCTTTGCTCGGGACGATCTCCTCGTTTTCGATCTTTCGCACCAACGATTGCTTCTCATTGAGCAGCTTAGCGAGCTCTGCTTGTTTCAATCCTGCTTTTTCCCTCGCTTCTTTCACCCGTCTTCCGTAGTCCTCTCCAATGTCCAGTTCTGCTTCGAGCTCGAGGTCCATCTGCTCATATAATCTTCTTTTAGCCTTCAGGAGCTGTGCCTGTTCACCAACCGGTGTGGTCTTTGCTCTGGTATCTTTATCGCCCATGACCTCGCTGCCGTATTGGGCACACTTTTGACAGACCTGGAGCTTTGAACTCCCGATCGCGATATACCGTGCTTTTCCTCTTATTTCCACACCGCATATCTCACATTCGGTCATTTCAATACAATATACTTCGAGAGTCCGCGCATTTTATATATTCCCGGACGAGAAATAAATAAGGGAGGGAACATGAAAGCAAACAGCAGCGATGCATATTCAGGCAGTGATGATTACACCCGTTACCTGCAGGACCGAATCAGGCAGTTGGAGGAGGTGAACAATCGGCTGAAGGAGACTCAGGATCGGCTCGAGCGAGAGGGGAGATACTTCGAAGAGATGCGAACTCGATACGAGAGTGAGATCCGGAAGTTGCGATTAGAGCTCGAGAAGTTGCGAACCCCACCCCTGATCGTCGGAACCGTGGTCGAGGTGGTCGATGATAAGCGGATGGTGGTGAGGAGCAGTACGGGACCTCGATTCGTGGTCAATTACTCGCAGTTTATAGAGCCCAAAGAGATCTTCCCCGGCGCTCAGGTTGGATTGAATCAACAATCGCTCGCGGTCGTCAGTGTGCTCTCTTCTACAAAGGATCCCCTGGTGTACGGTATGGAGGTAATCGAAACGCCGGATGTGAGCTATGAAATGATCGGAGGCTTAAACGAGCAGATAGAGGAGATACGCGAGATCGTCGAGCTCCCGCTGACCGAGCCTGAGCGGTTTGAACGGTTAGGCGTAGTGCCTCCGAAAGGTGTTCTCCTGGTAGGAGAGCCAGGTACAGGGAAGACTTTGCTCGCAAAAGCCGTTGCGAACCGCACCTCAGCCACCTTTATACGAGTCGTGGGCTCTGAACTGGTGCAGAAATATATCGGCGAGGGTGCGAGGATGGTGCGCGAACTATTCGAATTAGCGAAGGAGAAATCGCCTTCCATCTTGTTTATTGACGAGATCGATGCAATCGCGGCGCGGAGGATCGAGGATGGCACCTCTGGTGAGCGTGAAGTGCAACGAACGATGATGCAATTGTTGGCCTCGATGGCGGGATTTGACCAACGAGGTGAGGTGCGGATCTTAGGAGCGACCAACAGACCTGATATTCTTGATCCCGCATTGCTCCGGCCCGGCCGATTTGACCGCATCATAAAAATACCGGTACCGGATAAAGCGGGCAGAAAAGAGATCTTTAAGATCCATACCGCCAAATTGAAGATGCAGAAGACGGTCGATCTGGAGAGCTTAGCGGCACTCACCGAGAACGCGACGGGCGCGGATATCAAGGCAATCGCCATCGAGGCGGGAATGCTTGCTGCGCGAAAGAATAAGAAGACCGTCGGAATGGAAGAATTTGAACATGCAATCGAGAAGGTAAAAGAAAGCAAGCACTGGGATTTTATCAATGCGAAAGAGGCGGGGGTGATGTTCGCCTGACGACCTTTCTTCTCCGGGGCTCCGTCCGCGCCCCTGCAAGCCTAGTACGGGCTTAAAAGAGAGGGTGAACAAAGAAAGCTGGTGCTTTTCGCGAATGGACGTAGACTCGTTTAACCAAAGGGGTTGAGAAGAACGTCACAGGACGTGACCGTTCAAGCTGCATCGTCGGGGAATAATACGTTCTCGATATGGCTCTATCCGTACCTCAGGTGTTATGTGAAGAAGCGAAGCGGAAGACGATACATAGTTGTGGCGTTGCAATTCCGGTCGTGTATCTCTTCTCAGAGAAGGAGGTGATCATTCTCGCCTTTCTCAGCGCTTTTTTCATCATCTCGATCATTGAATGGTTACGATTTCGCGGGCTCATTGCATTACCGTTCCTGAGGACGACCGAGCGTAAGAAGATCGCGGCATACGTATTTTTCATGATCGGTGCGTTTATAAGCATTTTAATCTTCGAGAAACGGATTGCCATCGCAGCCATCCTCATGCTGGCACTGGGCGATACCGTTGCTGCTCTGGCAGGTGCGCTGATGACGGGGGATAACCCGTGGTATGAGAAACGAATCAAGCCGCCCGAAGTGATGCTGGCCATGTTCATGACCTCGCTGCTCATCGGGTATCTGGTGCTCGGCTCGTTACCGATCGCCGTTTTGGGAACGATTGGTGCCACGGTAGCAGATGGAGTGCCATTGAAAGTTCAGGGGATATCGGTGGATGATAACCTCACGATACCGGTATTTTCAGGCATATTAATGACCTGTGGTGCGATGTGGTATCTGTTTTAATTGGTAATCCAGGAGATATATTCGCTTTTCGTCCGCTAATACATCGAAGAAAAAGAGTCAGCTATTCGCGTTTCAAGTGCCATCCCCTCGCCTCCAGGTATCTGAACGCCTGCTCGAGTGCGTCTGTTTCTGCATCTTTCTTGTTGGTGAACCAGGTATCGTTCTTCACGCCTTCGAGCTCGACCTCTTCCCCCGTTTCAGGATCTTTTATCCAGCATCGTTTGATCGTCCACCGTTTCTGGTGCTCCTCGCCCGTCGAGCGGTATTCAAATTCGATCTCAGGGTTGCAGCGGTGTACGTCCCTGAACTTATTCTCAAACTGGTTTCTCACCGGGAGGATATCTGCTGCACCAGCCATTTTCTCTTTTATACGTTCGAAGATCTTGAATTTCGCGAGGAACTTCTCTACTTCACTCATTTTAGCTGGTTCTGCGGTATCCAGATAGATCGCACCGCAAATAGCCTCGAAGATATCTGCAATCACCTTTGAGCTTATCTGTTCTCGTTTCTCACCTGCTCTGATGTACCTTCTGAGTCCGATCTCTTCGCCGTATTCCGCCATTCGCTGATTATTTTCCAATTCGGACCTCAGGATGGTCATTTTCCCTTCGTCGAGCGATTGCGATGCAAGCAGCTGCTCGGTTACAATCAGACTGATGACGCGATCGCCCAGGAATTCGAGCCGTTGGTAATTCGGAGAGCCGGGATGTTCTGTCGTGTATGAACCGACGGTTATCGCTTCTGCCAGAAGTGCTTTATCTTGAAACCGGTGTCCAATGAGTTCTTCCAAGTCGGTGAGGTCATCCTTCATACTGGCTGCGTTCGATCGTTGTTCCATTCGTCTCCCAACCGTCTTCTGGCGCTTAATGCTTAGCACCGTTCTTCATTTAAAGGTATAACACGAGAAAAAACGATACGTGAAGAGATCAATTGAGGTACGCCCATCAGGTGCTTAAAATAAAGACAAGAGGAGAAAAAGGCGTGCCTTCATGCAGGCTGCCGATTAGTCCTCTTCGTGTCGACCATTATGGTTGGAGCGGTTAGAGCCCCAGGACCTCTTTGAGCCTGAACTGGTATTTACCCAATTTACCTTCGAAGTTCCCCGCACTTATTTTCACCAGACCAGGAACCTTCACCGCTGCTTTTATTCCAGCACGCATCGCTTTCTTGACCGCTTCTTCACTTACTCCATCGATGACAACTTCATACACGGCATGCACGCCTTCGGGTATTGCTGAGCCTTCCACTTTGTCTCTGAGGGTAGGACAGAACCGCTCATTCGTCGTGGCATGCATGAACTTGTACTTCTTTGAACCCACTTTGGAGCCCGATGAGACGACGCCCGCAGTGAATGGGGTTATTGCACCTTCCACGTGTTGTATGGCGGCAACGGCATTCTCCGCTGCGGTTAATGCACACATCTGCTCCTTTGCGAAGATAAAGAAATTCCCACCGGCAACTCCTGATTTAACGCCGTATTCCTCTTCGCAGATGAACTCGCCTCCCATGATGGGAATAGCCCATACCTTACGTCCACCGACTGCTTTCTCATATTCATATCCATCGCCAAAGAAGTGGAGTTTTACAGGAAGCTTCTCTTCCGCTTCGAGACCATTAAAGATAGCTGTCGTGGCTGCCGTGAACACACACTGCCCTAACCGTCCAATAAGCTGTTCCTTCAACCCATCTTTTTTGAAGTGGCAGATCATAATTGCCACTCCCGGTCTACCATCCGGCGTCTCCTCTGCGGTTAGTAGTTTATCGATCCCTGCCTCCGAGGGACATCCAATAACCGACGTTCCGAATCCTGTCGCCTCTCTCGCTACTTCCATCGCCCATCGCTCATTCACTGCGGTTATCAGCGCACGTGCAACTTTTATCGGAAACGCTTCAGCAAAGGTATCCTCTATTTCTACACCTTCCAATTCCATGTTTCCATCACCATAAAGAGGGAAGAGAGCTGCGGAGTACTAAAAGTTTTCTATTTTATCTCTCTATAGTCGCTCCGCTCTATCCGAGCCCGAGTCCTCAAATTTTTATCCACGTGGAGAGAAAGACCGATACTGCGGAGATACGCAGCCGAAACACCAGTACCATGAATTACTAACTCGATCAGGTCCTCCACTCATTCGATATCCGTGCTGATAAAGAACGAATCATGGACTGCGCAGCTCAAATTGCTCCGCTTCGCCAGTTCTTTATGTTCTGAACAACTGATGCCGTAATACGAGACCGTGAACGCGTCCGGCCGTCTGAGGAATAAAGCGTTCGTGCCGCCTTTTCGACCCGGGGCGACGACCACCTCCTCTGCATGCTCGATGAGTGCATTGATGCTTCGGGATGTTGCCAGTGGGATATCAGCCATGATGATCAGCACCGGCTCGTGCTCTTTTCTGAGCACATCGTTCAGGAGCTCATTCAGTCCCCTTCTATCCTCCCGGACATGTACCATTAACCTCGACCTCAGGTCCACGCCCCCCAGCAGCTTCAATTTTTCTACCAGCTCGTCCTTCGGGCAGGTAGCGAGAATCTCAACTTCTGCTATCCTTGACTCAGCTATCGCACTCAGGACATCGATCAGCATTCTGAGCGCGAGTTCTTCTCGTTCGCTCTCGGTTAACAAATGCCCTAATCTCGATTTTGCACCTTCCTTCTTAAAGGGTATAATCGCTTTCACGTTCCACAAATCATCTCTTTGAAAAGAATCGTGATATAAGATTCTTTTATAGTGCTCGAGTGCTGTTCGTCAGAAGAGAGGAGAAGCACCCTAGTGGTTCACCACACTGGTTATGACGGATAAAGGCGCTTGAGTTTTACCCGTGCATCTGTTGCTGTAAACCGCCAATCTACTGTGGCTTGGTTCTCATTGCGTTCCTTCTCCCATGCAACAATCTCACGTTGCAATATCTCTACATCTGGACTGCGTCGGTTCAAGCATTGACCTGATGAAACCGAGAACTCAACCCCTGCCATGTCCAACCAACTCCCGTGCTTTGGAGTGTAATGAAATTCCCGCGTACGAAGAATACGCCGAGCTTCTTCAGGCTCAAAAGCCTCATACAAAGCTGCAGGCGTATGGGTGTTCAGATTATCCGGCACCACTCTGATAACCTCCATTTGTGGAAAATAAATATCCACCAACTCCTTCATGCATTGAGCAAAGTCTGTTTTGGTTCGCTGCTTTGTCACCTTCACATAGCGCCATCCAGCCAGGGGTTGAAAGAACAAAAAAAAGTTACACGTGCCTTTGCGCCGGTATTCGTAGTCTCGCCTATTAGTTGATATGGACGCTCATCAAAACATATCACAGGCTGCTGAGAGTCATAGGACTGTGCATATAACTCCAATATATCTTCCATACGCCAGACAAACTCCGTACTCACCTTGGGGATGCACCACTTTAGCAATGTTGGTATCGGTTTCACCCTCGTGAGCTAAAAGCAAGATATGAGCTCTGGCGATTTTCCGGGCAGAAGCTTTGCCTTTCCTGATAATTTTGTGCAAGTTGCTCCTTTTCTTCGTCCGTCAAATCCACAATGTAGTGCTTCTCGGGCATTTTCATCCCTCCATTTTCTCCATGAATTGTATTGTGGAGGGATGAGTTCATCAAGATTACTGTGGTGAACCACTAGCCACTGACTCCCGAACGTGGGATTTTAGAGAGCGCAAGCAGATATTTTATACCTTTCTTATTCACAGTTTGATTCGCGAGATCAATAACGCCCTGCTCACTCAGGCGTTCAAGATGATTCATGAGCCCTTCTTCACTCAACTGGAGGGCTTGAGCGGTCAATGCGAGTTTGGATGGCGAGAGGTCCAAACCGCCGGCGTGCATCAGACTCAGTATCCGGTTTTCTGGCTCAGAGAGGTGCTCCTTCAGGTTATACGCATCTACCAGTTCCTGGAGATGTTGCAATAGGACCTCGGTGGTGTTACCTTTCGTGATCACCACGGTGGAGCGTACATCGGTCTCGGTACCAGCTTCATCGAGATACTCGATGGCGAGTGCACCGTACTCAGTACCCTGATAGATACTCCTCCTCAGTTGCTCCACCTGTACAATATCCTCTCCTGCGATCCGCTTTAGACTCGCTCGACCGATGATCCACACTGCTTCGGTCGTCATCTTTAAAAGCCCATTTTCAAGCTCGAAGTCCTTTACGGTCGATTCGTTTTGAGGCAGAACGTACACCTTGAACGTGGGGGCTTTCATGCTCAGGACCAGCTTCCGTTCGACCTTATCGAGCACATCCCCGTCTGCGAAGAGGTGCTTCGTGAGGGGCTGTTCTGACAATACTCTCTGTTCTTGCGAGGGTGAGGTTGGATTCCCGATATATCTAATGGCTAACGTCGTTCTTTTTTCCCGAATCACATCTCGTATACGATCGATAGAAAGTGCTGTTTTACTCCCTGTTCTCTCGCGTTCGGAGGCTTTAACCTCTGATACTAATTTCGCTTTAATCGCCCTCAGTTCCTTCACCACTCGCTCGGTCTCCAGGTCCACCTTCGCTCTGATCTCCTTCTTTTCCTCCTCTGCTTTCTCGACCTGTGCCTTCAACTCAGTTCCGTGCTCTTTCTCTTTCTTTTCCTCCTCCTCTGCTTTCTCTGGTTGTGCCTTCAACTCGGTTCCGTGCTCTTTCTCTTCCTCCCCAGCTTTCTCAGCCTCTGGTACTACCTGAGCTCTGATCTCTTGAACTTCTTCTAATCCTGACTTCGAGAGCACTTTAGCTCTGATCTTTTTAAAGTCCTCAACCCGCTGGGTTAGTTCTGCAGTTTTCAGCTTTAACGTTTCAGCCCGCTCTTTGTACTTATAAATCACGAACGAGAGAATGACGACGGAGATAGTGCTCAAGATAAAAAAAAGAATGAGCAGGAGCAAGAATGATTCAATCCAATTTGAGTTTGACGGCTGGGGGGCAGTAGTAAGCATAAACCGATGTTCCGGTGTTTCTGCAACATTTCCGCTCGGGTCCGTGCTCATGACGACGAAATAATAGGTACCATCTTCCCGTAGATCTTCGAGACGAATGGAATGGAAGAGAACCGGGTTAGCGTCAGACTTCTGCAGGGTGTAATGCCCAGATTGCCTGCCCCATTTGACCAGGGAATCGCTTATTTCGTGTGTTTCCCAGGTAATAATGATTGAAGAATCATAGACTACAGTTACGTTGCTTATCACCGGAGGTGTGGTATCTCCCGAGGGTACTGGAGTAAAGGCTCCGAGGGTTGAGCATAGAGCGATGCCCAGCATGAGACCGAGAACCAGACCTGCGCGAGTTATCTTCACTTTTCCTCTTTCATCTCCTGATACCGAGGACGAGCGGGTGAACTGATTCTGCTGTCCACTTTTTTCCATTTTCCCTCCGATATTGATAATTAATTAGAAGAATTGCGTTTTAAAAGTTACTCGTAATGAAACTTTTTTTTCTAATAAGGCCGCATTTTGAGACGATTAGAGGGTATATCCTGATTCTCGGTCGTATACCGGGGATATTGATTGACTCCAGACCGTCGAGCGTAATCTTACTCCTTCTGGTAATGCATATCCAGCAATTGTCGGGCTCGTTTCAGTAAGTCCTCGGTGGTGGTGCCTTTCGTGATGAGCAGAGTGGATGTTGCCCTGGTGATATCCCCCTCAGCGTGATATTCAAGGGATATCACACCGTATTCGGTACCCTGATAGAGACTTCTCCGCTTCTGCTCAACCGTTATCACAGAGTCCCATGCGATTCGCTGGAGACCTGCGTCTCTGATGATCCACAATGCTTCGGTTGTCATCTTCACCTGCCCGTTCTCTGGTTCTACGCCCTTTCCTGCTGGAGGTACTTCAGCTCCCTGCGCGGGCACCATGTGAATATCGAACTTGTATCCATCCATATTCATGACCAGTTTCCGTTCCACCTCGGTGAGCACCTGCTCGTCTGCGGAGATGCGCTTTATGAGAAGCTGTTCGGGCTTTGTACCTGGTTCTTCTGCAACGGGTTGCACGCCACCGAGATATTTTATGGTCAGTACATTCCCTTTCTCACGTATCACGTCCCTTACATTACGTATAGAGAAGGAGAGGTCAGGTTCCTTCCCTTTTCCTTCACCAGCCTTGACTGCGGAAAGCACTTGCGCTTTGATATCCTTCAATTCCTCTACCCCCTTCTCCGGTTTCGCTGCCACCTGTGCTTTTGTCTCCTTTTTCTCCGCTTTCTCCGCTCCCTTCTCCGGCTTCTTCGTTACTTGCGCTTTTATCTCCTTCAATTCCTCTACTCCCTTCCCCGGCTTCG
>RXIE01000026.1 GCA_004212135.1 Candidatus Methanophagales archaeon ANME-1-THS
AACCCGGAGTACGGCAGTCTCAAGTGGTTCCCGATCTTTCCCGCGATTGTCGCGAAATTCATGCCACTCAGAAAGCCTGTTGGTGTCTTAGCTGCGGTCATAGGATTGGTGTTCCTCGGTGTGAGCGCGCGCGCCTACATGATGGTCGGGCTACCATCCTTGAACCAGCCGACAACCCCAGTCTTCTTCTACGTTACAGCTCTTCTTGCAGGAGTAACAGCAGTTGCAGCGGTGCTTTCACTGAAATACCTGATGAAAAAGACGGGCGACGAGCCATTAGCACGCATGCTCTGGATCGTGATGGGAATCGCACTCGTCATGGTCATTGTGCTGATTGCAGGACTTGTTGCAGCACCCAAGTTCTTGGCACCTGAAAACGCTCCGACGAGATACGCTGCTGTTGCACTTGAAGAAACGCTTGCAGGCATGAAAACCGGTACATACGCGACCTATTACATGGCACGATGGGTGGTAGGCGTGGGCCTGGCGCTCATCTTCACCATTGCGCTTGCGTTACCACTGAAGAAGAAGAATATGGCGACTGCATCGGCATTAGCGATTCTCCTCTTTGTAGTCGTGCTGATCGGTGAGATCCTGGGACGAGTAGTGCTCTTCGGAACGAACGTACCGCTCGGTCATGTCATGCCCGATATCGCGGCATTCTATGCTGGGCTAGGGCCTATAATTTAAAAGACAAAAGAATGGTTGTGGCGACAAACTTTTAAAAAAAAAGTTTGATCGAATCCACAGCCATCATTTCTTTTTCGGGTTTGAGTTTTAAAAGCGTATAATCTCCAGCAGTAGTTTTAAGTAAATAAGAGAGCGAACTGGTGGGCCTGTTGCTGGATCTCGCTTTGACCTGTCCTGTCCCGGAGGATTTATTTCTTTGAGGCTTTTAACTTTGCCTGAACTTCCTCTTTCAACTCCTCGTCAGTCTTTCCCTCGGTCTCGATGCCCAGATACGCAGCCACTTCTCTGATATCAAGATCTTCAGTCTTCGCCTTCGGTTTTGCCTTCGTTTTTGGCACTGCTTCTTCTTCGCCGGCTGTCGATTCTTCAAATTTCTTGAGATCGAGCTCCGCTTCACGTTTCGCTTTCTTGAACTCGCCCATCGCCTGCCCGAAAGAACGTGCAAGCTGAGGCACCTTCGCTGCACCGAATAACAAGACAATCGCCACGATTATGATTACTAAGAGTTCGCCTCCACCGAGTGCTCCAAAAACCATCTCTTTGTCCTCCTCGCTATAAAGTAGGGGTCAGGTATATATAAATAGTATAGTAGCAGACACGCGTACCGCACAAGATAGCACTGCTGTATGCTCCTTCGAGATCTGTACTGTTAGGTCATTCTATCGACGTTTAGGCCCGATATAGCGCGTTAATAACAAGCCCAGCTCAAAAAGTGCAATTGAGACCACGGCCATGATCATCGAGATACCCGTGGGATCGGCGATGATAAAGAATGCGATACCGATAATCAACCCATAGACAATAAACCGCTTATCCCTCAGCCACGAATACGTGACAATTCTCAATTTTACCGCCAGGACCATCATGAACGGAATTTGAAAGATCAATCCGAATCCCACGCCGGTATACAGAATGAGCCCGAAAATTCGCTTTGCTGAAAGCGCAACCTGTGCTATATCTCCCGAGTACGTGATGAGATAATCGAGGATGAGTGGGAGGACGAATAAATACGCGAAGACGGTACCGATGCTATAACAGCAGAGCGAGGGAATAACTACCATGAGGAAAAATTTCCGCTCCGAGGGGTATAAACCAGGTCGGATGAACGCGAACGTCTCAAATACGATCAATGGTATCGTCACAGAGAGCGCGAATAAAAAGGAGAATAACAGTCGAATGCTCATCCACTCCATTGGGCTGTACACAAACAGAGCCATTTCTTCGGGGAAGAGATTATGGAATAATAGGTAGCGAAGAGCCATGCTTGAAAACGGAAATATGAGCACCGTGGCGATACCAAACGGGATTATGATAGCAATGAGTCTTCGACGGAGTTCCATGAGATGCTCCATTATGGGCTGCTCTTCATCCCCGATCGGCCCCTCTATGCTCCTGTCACTATCGTCATATCCCCTCATCTTCTCTTTCACTTCTGCCTTAGCTCCAGTCTCAGCTTTTATCACTTCTTTATCCCTCCTTATTCATAGATGATAGATAGGAGCACTTCAAGATGGCGAGTATTGCAGAGGAATTAGGATACCTAACCGAAGGGTTGAAGAAAAAACTCATACCCATATTTGTCGTTATATTTTCAGGTTTCTTGGTCTCGTTTTATCTTTTAGACCCCGTGTTACTCAAGATAAAAGAAGATCTCCTTCCTGAAGGTGCCACGCTCATCTATATCTCACCGGTTGAGGTGATCATGCTGAAGTTAAAGATAGCTTTTGTCATAGGGGTGATACTCGCAGTTCCTCTTATCGTGCATTATGTGTACAGGACCTTGAAGGTGCGATTTGGACTAAAGAATCCCATAAAAAAATCGCGACTCATCCTTTTGCTGGCTTCCGCTGTCTCTCTGTTCATTTTAGGGGTATGCTATTCCTACTTCCTCATGCTTCCTCTTGTCCTTCAATACCTCTACCTTATGTCAGCAGCCGCAGGCGTTGCTGCCACGTACTCGATATATGAATTTATCTCGTTTGTCATCATCATCACGCTCATACTTGGTACAGCATTTGAAGTTCCGATCATAATCGTCTTTTTGGTTCAATCCGGGCTCGTCCAGATAGCGACGCTGAAAGAATACAGACGGTACGTCATCGTGATAATGTTCGTTCTCGGTGCGATTTTTACGCCGCCTGATGTGCTGAGTCAGCTCGTCGTCGCTATCCCGTTAGTGATCTTCTATCAGATAGGGATAGTCGTGGCGAGCCTGTTCACCCGGAAACGCCCGGTTAAGAGTCCAGCAGCAGCGAACTGAAGACGCGTTTTGAGACTTTATTACCGTTGTATACCCATGGATTCGACTATCGCGGCCTTAATGAGCGGTAAAAACCTCAAGTTTCGCTTTGCTGCAGGCCAACTCATCTGCATCTTCTCGTTGATGACCGCATTGAGCAGGGTATCAAACATGGGTTTCAATTCCAGCAATCGTTCGCGCTGGACCATTTCGTCATCTATCGTCCTTATTTCATCTACCCTGGCTGTAAGCTCCGCTGCGCGCGTTATCCGTTCTTCCGTGTTCTTGAATGCGGTATCATCAATCAATCCGCATTCCAGCTTCAGTTTGTTCAATCTCAGCCCGGCTTGATACGTGCACTCGACGATCCTGTCCCTCGTCATCCAGTTCGTTTCGTAGCTCAGCGCGTATTTCCAGCTCGGTGAGAGCAGTGCGGTTCGATACTCCTCGAAGGTCTTGAATACTATCGTATAGCCATACTTTTCGGGATCCTTATACATCGGGCATCCCGGGTCGAGGAAAGGGGAATAGGGTAAGATAAACGGGACAACGCGTGTACCGAATCGCTTCATGAGATAGCCACACCACTCAACCGTCTCCATGACCGATTCGCAGGTCTGGAAGGGGAGCCCAATCATGAAGAACAAATCGAACCTATTGCAGCCGGAATCCAACGCCCACTCTATGTTCTGCTCAATCTCGGCATTGGTGTACCGCTTCCCCTCGACCGCCCGTATCCGCTCGTCATGGCTATCCGGAGAGAGTTCAAAGTTGAAGTGCTCGACTGAGTCCGCCATGCGTTCAAAATACTCCTTTGGTGCGGCATCGAACAACTCAAACACGAGATGGTTCTTGATTTTCGCCCTCTTCAAGCCTTCAAGGACGGTCGTGGCATATGCTTCACCGGGCTGCCGGAGGTCACCGATGATGAATATGGGCGCTCTGGTATATCGGGCGATGTGAATAATATCTCCGGCGATCAACTGTGGATCACGAAACGCTGGTCTCTTCCGATTGCAGTACCCGGCAAGTGCATTTCTGGAACCGCCACAGAAGCTGCAATTGTGGATACAGCCTCGACAGGTGATCACCGGCGAGATCGGATAGTCGAGCCATTCATGTGAAGCCCAGCCCTTCCACGGACTCAGACTTTGGACATCATGGTATTTCAACGCTGATTTGAAAACAGGGACGTAATTATTGGAACATTCATTCAATTCGGTTGGAACATGGGTGAAGGGATTAACATGCACCTCGCCGCTGGTATCCTTCCAAACAAGGTTGGGAACAGTGCTGAGGGTGGCATGCGCATGGTGGATGATTGCGTGCATGAGCTGCAGCAGCGGCTCCTCAGTAGAATCACCCCGGATGATAAAGTCCACTACGGGATAGCGGATCAGCTCTTCATGGAAGTACGTCGCGGACAATCCCCCGAAGATGACGGGTATGCGGGGATGATACTGCTTACAGAGCTTCGCGACTTCGAGGCTGCCCTGCGCATGAACAAGCCAGTGGAGATCAATGCCAAAGGCCTTTGGGTTGAGCCCGCGTATCATCTTCTCGGCATCAAAGCGATCGCTGCCGAGCATTCTCACTGCGAGATTGATGATCCTCACGCCGATGCCATGCTGCTCGAGATATTCGAGGATCGAAAAGAACCCAATGGGGTACATCTCGAAGAGCGGCGTTGAGGGCACCCCGTCAGCAATCGGACCAAAGAGTAGGGGATACTTCCGGAAATCGTACACCGCGGGTGCATGGAGTAAGATTAACTGTGGCATCAAGCTCATTTCTTGCTGATCTCTCCCAAAACCGAAAGAAGTGTCTTCACCGCGCCACACCTTCTTTTTTTATCTTAGAAGCTTCTTCCTATTAAGCACTTAGAGGTGATAGTGTGGTGAAGTACGCACCACTGAAGCGATAAACCCTGAATAAAGGGTGCGGATCACGTGACAGCGCTTGAATTTCGTGTCTCATACGATAGTGATGACAGAGGTCAGATGCCCGGGTATTCTTCTCAATCGGTATAGATCCGGAACCGTCTGGAGCAGGCAATGCACCCAGCACATTCGAGGCAAGCAATAATGGATAAGCTGAGGTACTGAAAAGGCAACCGTACTTGCTATCTCGGTGCTGTGCACATGCCGGGATACAACTGCCCGACCTGCAGCTCTTCACCATTCTGTTTAGCTATCTGAATTTCCTGAGGCGTCTCCCTCTTCACGCTCCCTTCAAGCAGTCACGGTTAGCCATCGACTGCGCCCTTCTGTCTCTTCTTTAGCCTGAGTACTTCCGAAAAAGTCGCACCACGTTACCGACGCGAGCGGAGAAAGAAGAGTAACGGGCGCATGTGACGGCCGCACAGACGAGGTAAGCTCAACGGTGCTCAAAAGGAAGAAGCGGGGGAGTGAAATTACTTCACCCCTTGGTCTGCTCCGCCTCCACACGCTCTTCTGTGCCTGCTTCTGCTGGTGCAGCCGCTTCAGCACCGCCGATCTCAATGAATTCAACGGGGATCGCTCTCTGCAGTAATGCCTCGATCTGTGCATAGACCTGTCTATCTCGGAAGTGCTTCATGGTCGCTGCTCCTGAGGGACAGAGCGCGTTGCAACCACCGCAACCCTTGCACATCGCTTCGTTGACCGTCATCACCCTCCTCACCTCGTCAAGCGAAAGGGCACCATAGGGGCAGATCTCCGCACAACTGCCGCATCCGATGCAAATCTCCTCGTTTATCTGTGATATCGCAGGCTCTATCTTCGCCTTACCCTGGACGAGATACACGAGCGATCCGGCAGCAGCTGCTTTTGCCTGGGCGATACTATCGGGTATATCCTTGGGACTGGCTGCACACCCGGCGATGAAGACGCCATCTATTGCGGTATCAACCGGCCTGAGCTTTGGATGCGCTTCTAATAAGAAATGATCGGGTGATTGAGAGAGTTTGAGCATCTGTACGATGTCCCATACCCCTTCATTGGGTTTCAAGCCAACGCCGAGCACCACAAGGTCTGCCTCGATCTCATACGGCTCGCCAAGCAGCGTATCTTCTGCTCTCACTACCAGTCGATCACTACCCGGCTTCATGTAAATCTCAGCCGGCAGCCCTCTCCGGTAACTGACACCCTCTGCTTTTATATCACCATAAAATTCCTCGAACCCCTTGCCAAATGCCCGTACATCCTGATAGCAGATGGTTACCTTCGCATCCGGCAGTTTCTCCTTCACCATGTGTGCTTGTTTCGCGATATACATGCAGCAGACCCGCGAGCAGTATTCATACCCGGTCTGTTTATTCCTCGAGCCAACACAGGAGATGAAGACCACATCCTTCGGTTCCTTGCCGTTGATGAGTATCTTACCCCCGGTAGGTCCACTCGCGGCTGACAACCGTTCAAACTCCAGGCCCGTAATGACATTGTGATAAAGGCCATACTTGTACTCGGCCGATACTTTTGGATCAATGATATCAAACCCGGTGGCAACGATGATGGTTCCTACATCGATCTCTGCTTTCTCCTCCTTCATCTGGAAATCAATAGCGTTTCGCTTGCACGCGGCCATGCATGGTGGAAGAGCCTTACCCTCCTTGATCGTCTCAAGCGTTGCATCACCACACTTCCCCGCTTTCAGGAGTAAGCAATGCGCTGGATCCACGGTATACAGAGGAGGAACCGCATTCGGGAACGGTAAGTAGATGGCGGTTCTCGTACTCAACCCCTCATCAAACTCGTTTGGCACATTCTTCACCGGGCAGGCTAGTTCGCACGCGCCGCAGCCGGTACACTTCTCATTCACATAGCGCGGCTTCCGCCTCACCGTCGCTTTATAATTACCCACATAGCCCTCGATATTCTCAACCTCTGCATACGTCATCAGATTGATATAGGGATGTGCGCCGACATCGATCATTCTCGGTGTTAAAATCGAAGCGACCTTCTCAAGGTCAGGATAGGTCCGATCGAGTTGAGCCACATGCCCGCCTATCGAAGGATACTTCTCCACGAGGTGCACCTTATAGCCCGCATTTGCGATATCCAGTGCGGCATAGAGCCCGGTTACGCCACCTCCTATTACCAGTGTTTCCGGGATGACATTAACCCGCTTCTCTTCGATTTCCTCTAACAATATTGCCCGAGCAACCGCACTTCGTATCAAGTCCTTCGCTTTCTGAGTCGCTTCTTCCCTATAATCCACGTGCGGCCAACTGCAATGCTCGCGTATATTTGCCATCTCGAAGAAGAAGGGGTTAAGCCCTTCACTGTCACAGGTTTTTCTGAATGTGGGCTCGTGCATCCGCGGCGAACAAGCAGCTACAATCACTCGATTCACTCGCCCTGCTCGAAGATCCTCCCTTATGAGTGATTGCCCCGGATCTGAACATACAAATATATAGTGCCGGACAAGTGCAACATTTGGCAGTGTTGCGGCATACCGCATAACCTCCTCCACTTTGACTGCTAACTTGATGTTTATCCCGCAATGGCAAATGTAAATGCCAATCCGTGGTAAGTCTTTGGGCACGTTCGCAGCAACACCCTCAACATATCCCGTCATCGGGACTTTGGTATAATCATATGCTTCTGCCATCTTTTTAGCCTCCTTTTTATGCTCCTGTCTTAATCTTATCCGCCATTTCTCTGAGCGACGTATACCCGACGCAGAGTTCTTCGTCCATCTCTTCAACCGAAGGTCTTATCTTCACTTTTTTCCGCGCTAACAGGGCAAGAGAAGCCGCAGCAGCCGCTTTTCCCTGCGCAACACTGTCCGGGATGTCCTTTGGACTCTGCACGCATCCAGTGACAAAAACGCCGTCCACATCGGTATCAACCGGTCTGAGCTTGGGATGTGCCTCTTTTGCAAAATGGTCTGGCGTTCGGGCGACTCCAAGCATGTCCAGCAGCTCCTCGGTGCCTGCTGATGGTTTCAAACCCACTCCGAGGACCACGAGGTCCGCTTCGAGCTCAAACGGCTCACCGAGCATCGTATCCTCTGCCCGTACCACGACTCGATCACTCCCCGGCTTTTTATAGATCTCAGCAGCGAGTCCCCGCCGATAACTAATACCCTCTCCCTTGACACGGTCATAAAACTCCTCAAATCCTTTCCCGAATGCCCTCACATCCTGGTAGAGCACGGTTATATTGACTCCTGAAACCTTCTCCTCGAGCAGATGAGCATGTTTCGCTAAATACATGCAACAGACACGCGAGCAGTACTCGTACCCGGTCTGCTTGTTCCTCGAGCCAACACAGGAGATAAAAACGACATCTTTGGGCTCCTTACCGCCGACGATGATCTTCCCAAAGGTAGGACCGCTGGCAGAGGAGTAGCGTTCAAATTCTAATCCGGTGATTACATTGGGATAGACCCCGTATTTGTATTCAGGTGAGACGCGCGGATCAATGATGTCATAACCCGTCGCGACGATGATGGTGCCCACATTCAGTTCAACGATCTCCTCTTTCATGTCGAAATTGATACAGTTCGGTTCACAGGTCAGCACGCAGGGTGGAACTTCATCTGGTGTTATTTTTTCGCCCTTCTTTCTTTTCTCGATTGCTGCTCGTGTAGATTCAAGTGTCGCTTTTCCACATTTCCCCTTCTTGGTCATCTGACAATACTCAGGGTCAACACAATAAACAGCCGGAATAGCTTGCGGGAATGGTCTATAGATCGAACTCTTCTTTCCGAGGTTTTCATCAAAATAGTTTGGCCATTTGTATTTGAATCGACAGGCCTCTTCACATAACGCACAGCCGGTGCAGAGTTCCTCAATGACGTATCGTGGTTTCCTTTTCACTTTCACTTTGAAATTACCCACCGAGCCTTCAACACTCACGACCTCGGAATAACTCATCAGGTTTATATTCGGATGCTTTGAAACGTCAACCATTCTCGGCGTCAAGATACACGCGGAACAATCGAGTGTTGGGAATGTCTTATCAAGCTGTGCCATATGCCCGCCGATCGTCGGTGTTCGCTCCACCAAATGCACCTTGAACCCGGCATCCGCGATATCCAACGCGGCATACATCCCTGCGATCCCACCGCCAATTACTAATGCCTCTGGTATAATATCGACTTCTTTTTCAGCAAATTTCTCTAAAACGGAACCTTCAACGGTAGTTTTAATCGATGTCATGATATTTCTCGTTGCTTCTTCCCTCTCGAATTCCGTTTTTCCCTTCTCCTCTTTTACCTCAGCTTCGGTTGCCATAGCTTTTCACCCTTTCACACATCTATCTATGCTACCCAGTTATAAATCTTATCGTTTTTCTTAATATACGAAAAATAGAAAGATTTATAAAGGGCTCTTTATTAAAAGTAAGCATAGATAAGGGTGAGAAAAAATGGGGGAAGCTAAGCAGGTTTTTGAGCCAAAGATCGTTGGATTTACCTGCAATTGGTGCACCTATGCGGGTGCCGACCTGGCAGGGACATCTCGAAAGAAATACCCACCGAACATTCGGATCATCAGGCTCATGTGCTCGGGGCGATTAGATCCGATGTTTGTGCTCAAAGCGTTACTGGGTGGTGCGGACGGAGTGTTCATCGGAGGCTGTCATCCGGGCGAGTGCCACTACATCAAGGGTAACTTTTATGCCCGGCGCCGCATAGCAGCCTTGAGAACCATCCTGAAGCAGTTCGGGCTGGAGAACCGGGTGAGATCAGAGTGGATCAGTGCATCAGAGGGCGATAAATTCGCACGAACCATGAAGGATATGGCAGAAGAGATCAAGAAATTGGGACCTATTCCGATGAGGGAAAAGATAGTATGAAAGGAACAGAACTCAATCTTGAGGATTTGGAAGGCTTTTTTAAAGGCTTGCTCGAGAAGAACGTCGTGGACGCCTTGATCATGCCCCATCGCGTGGGGAATAAGGTGTCCTACATGCTGGTGCGGGACAAAAGCAAAGTAGTAAAGCCGGAATCTGTCATCTTCGCACCGTCGTTCGGTGTGAATGCTGGGAATATCGTGAAGGGCTGGATGATCGATGAGAAGGTCGGCATTGTGGCCAAACCCTGTGAGATTAGAGCGGCAATCGAATTGATCAAATTGAAGCAGCTCAATGAGCAGAGTGTGCTTCTCATCACGGTGGATTGTGCAGGTGCGTACAAGAATGAGGTTTATGCAGCGCACTATGCAGAGATTGGCGACCAGGTGGACAGTGCGAAGCTCAAGGAGCTGGAGGGCAAAGGCATCTTGATCCGGGAGGCCTGCGCAATCTGCGAACACCGGCTCGCGGATATCGGTGATATTGCCATTGCACGAGTGGCGGGCAAGGTGGTCGTTGCGGGGCTCACGGAGATGGGTGAAGCGGCATTGTCAGCCGTGGGGCTACCACTCGAGGATAAAACAAAGGTTCTGGAACGGAAGGATGAGAAAGAGCGGATAGTAGCCGAGGCACGGCAGCAGTTGGAGAAATTGCCGAAGATACCCAGTCTGGAGGATTTAGAAACGTTTTTGGGCGACTGTATCTTATGCAAGAACTGCCGGGATGTCTGCCCAGTCTGTTATTGCAAGGAATGCTTCTTTGACCAACCGTTAGGAAGACCTGTTGGCGGCGATTTATTGAACCTGGCGGAGTTACGCGGGGCAATCGAGGTGCCAGCCAATCAACTCTTGTACCATCTTACGCGGGTTTATCATGTCTGTACAACCTGTGTTGCCTGCGGTGCCTGTGAAGACGCATGTCCAAAGGGGATACCGTTGACGAGATTCTATCCCGTCCTTGCACAGAAGGTGCAGGAGATCTTCGCGTACCTACCCGGCAAGGATGCAAAGGAGCCTCTACCCTTCACGACCTATGAAGAGGAAGAGCTGGAAGAGTGCTTGAGGTAAAATGCCAATAAAAGCGTGGGAACTGGACCCGCACTTTAAATATGAGATCATGCAGGAGCCCGGTGGAGAACATCTCACCGCCTGTTACCAGTGCAGCACCTGTACCTTAGGATGCCCGATCACCGAGATCATTCCGAGTTACAATCCGCGGAAGTTCATCCAGATGAGCCTTCTGGGGATGCGGAAGGAGGTCTTGACAAACCCTGATCTCTGGATCTGCGCTATCTGCCAAACCTGCACGGCACGTTGTCCACAGAACGTGGTGGTTGGCGATGTGCTCTCGGTACTACGGCGCATAGCGGAGAAAGAGGCAGAGGCGGGCAATATCACCATCGAGAGTCCGCGACCGCTCTTTGAGAAGGCGTTTCTGCACACGCTGGAGAAGTACGGGCGGCTCTATGATATGGGTCTCGCGATGGAATATTACCCCAAACGGGAAGGCTCCAAGATTAAGGGCATGAAGGCGATGATGGACGATTACAGGGGTTTCGGCATGCGAATGTTCAAGCGAGGTAAAATGGGGCCGCTTGGTGGCCACGGCATGCTCAAAGGGATGCGTCCATCGAAGATAAAACAGCGAGAGGTGATGGAGAAGATCTTCGAATGGGCGGAGGAGCATGAGAAATGAGCGAGAAGAAAATTGGCTATTATCCGGGTTGCCCGTCAGAGACAACCGCATTGGAGCAGGACATCTCAACGAAGGCGATCTTCGACAAGTTAGGGATCGAATGGGTCGAGATAGAGGACTGGAATTGCTGTGGTGCGGCCGAGGCCGAGGATCCGAGGTTGGTTTATGCGTTAAATGCGCGTAATCTCGCGATAGCCGAGAAGGACGGCTTACCGAGCATCGTCACGCCGTGCAGCATCTGTTATTTTAACTTGTCGCGGACGAACAAGGCATTGAAGAGTGATGAGAAATTACGCGCGGAACTCCAGGGCATTGATCCTTCACTCGCGTATAATGGGAGCGTCGTGCCAAAACATATCCTTGATTTCCTTGTCAATGACGTAGGCCTGGACGAACTGAAGAGTAAGCTCGTGAAGCAAGTAAAGCTGAAGGTAGCCCCGTACTATGGCTGCTATTTGGGGCGACCGCCGGAGACCGCCTTTGATGATCCCGACGATCCGGTCTTGATGGACCGGTTGATCGAACTGATCGGCGGCGAGAATGTCCCATTCAGTTCAGTGAAGACCCTGTGCTGCGGTGGGCCGCTCATGATGACCAGGGCGGACATCGCATTCGAGATGGCGCGGAAGATACTGCAGACGGCGAAGGATGCGAATGCGGATTGTATTGTACTCGCCTGCCCACTGTGTGGCATGATGCTCGATGCGAAGCAGCCGGATATCGAAAAAGCGTTAAAGATCAAGTTCGAGATGCCGGTCTTGTATATCACGCAGTTGCTGGGTCTGGCACTCGGCATCGAGCCGAAGAAACTCGGGCTTGATAAGAATATCATAGCGACGAAGAAACTTCTGGAGAAGGTGATGTGACTATGGGAATAGCGATTATTGGAGGGGGCGTTGCGGGTATCACCGCAGCTCTTGACCTCGCAGATTCCGGGTATAAAGTCTATTTGATCGAGAAGAATGCGAAGCTTGGTGGTAAGGTAGCAGAACTTTCGGAATGTGAAACGGGAATAGCACCACGAATCGTGAAAATCGAAAACCATCCGAACATCGAATTGATGCTCTCAAGCGAGGTAGAGGGGCTATCAGGCTCAGCAGGTAATTTCACATTGACCGTATCCGGGAAGCATTCCTTGCAATAACAG
>RXIE01000027.1 GCA_004212135.1 Candidatus Methanophagales archaeon ANME-1-THS
CCTCCCCGGCACCCGCAGGTACGAGTTCACTTCTCTAATCATATAGAGCACACACCGTAACCCATTCATTATTTGTTCGTCAGTGCCAAACCCCGAAGCGACGAGTAACTCCTCAGGTCCCATCGCGAGTACCATCTCTTTTTCAGGATTATCAACGAGGAACTGCCGGTGCCTACCGACCTTAACGATTGCTAAGGTACCTGTATCTCCGTGCACGAGCAGCATCTCGTTTTTGTCTAACGGGATCATGGTGCTGTATACCCCGAAATCTCACCATTTCCTTTGGCTCCGGTGGACATCGAAGAACGCCCCCTATACCTATGGTTAATTATTCATGAACTAATAACTATGCTGATTTTAGGAAAGATCAATCGTGATGAATCGTGTGGAGAACCTGGTCAATCTGAGATGACCTAAGCATGAAAATAGAAGAGCTCGGTGAGAGAGGATTGATAGAACGGATCGTGAAAGAATTTCATTCGGAGAAGCGACTCGTACCTGCGGGTGCCGGGGAGGACGATTGCGCTGTTATCGATATCGAAAGAGCGAAAGCAGGATATAACTATCTCATAGTGACCACTGATACGCTGCAAGAATCAACTCATTTCCCTGCCGGCATTTCTCCCTTCCAGATGGGCTGGAGCATCGTTGCGGTGAATTTGAGTGATATCGCAGCGATGGGTGCATACCCCTTTGCGTTTACCATTGCTCTGGGCCTTCCCTTACAGACCGAGACCTCATTTGTGGACGAACTCGTGGCTGGGATCGAGAAATGCGCCTCGTCCTATCATACAGTCGTAGTTGGTGGAGACCTATCGAGGAGCAAAGAGCTTATCTTAACCGGGACGTGTATCGGATTTGCTGATAATCCTGTAAGGAGATCTGGAGCAAAAGTTGGAGACCTGATATGCGTGACCGGTTCGCTCGGTAACGCTGCGCTCGCCGTGCAGGTGCTAAAAGGTGAGCTGGACGTGCCTGAAAGTATTGGAGCAGTAGCGAAAAGAGCGCTCTTTCAGCCAGTGCCAAAGGTGAACGAAGGCATTCTCATCGCGAACTCAGGCGTGGCAACCGCAATGATTGATATAAGTGATGGGCTCGCTCTTTCAATAGCAGAGCTAGCAAAGAGGAGCAAGGTCGGTGCGGAACTGTATGAGGAAAATGTGCCCGTTCTGAGCGAGGAGCTGCGACATAAGAGAGGGTTAGAGTTATCACCGCATGAACGCAGGGAACTTGCGTTTTATTACGGTGGTGATTACGAGTTACTCTTTACGATTGATCAACGAGCGCTAACAAATGAAGACCTGATGAACAGGCTGAAGAGAGAGGTACAAATGAGCATCATCGGTACTGTAGTGCCGCCGGAAGAAGGAGTCTATTTTAAAAAAGGCGAAGTGAAGGAAATGATGGAACTGAAAGGGTACCAGCACTTCTAAACAAGGTCTATCAGCTCGTTCACAATCTCCTCTGCTATTATCCGCTTCGCACCGTTCACATGCTTTATGTCATGTGTGCCTTTTCGTAGTATGTAAACGTCGTTTTCTGCTGTTCCTATCCCTCCTTTGCCAATGTCATTAGCAACAACCATCGCAAGGTTATAGCGCTCCATCTTCTTCTTCTTCGCCCGCCTCAGCAGTTCCTCCTTTGAAACGTTCGTTTCCGCTTTAAAGCCCACGATAACAAGCTCCGGGAATTCGTTCCGTGCTTCCTCGATCAATTTCCGGGTGGGAGTGAGATGCAACTGTAAATCTCCCGTAGAGGGGAGTTTTACCTCTGATGGCTCAACGGTGAAATCAGAGATCGCGGCTGCCGAGATAAGTACATCATATCCGTTTCGAAGCTCATTCATGCATACATCGACCATTTCACGTGCAGTCTCGACTCGCAGCTCCTTTATTCCCAGCACATTCAGCTCTTTGCTGTGCACGAGGGTGACCTCAGCACCTTGTTTATACGCCGCCTTCGCAAGTTCAATCCCCGTTCGACCTGAACTTCTGTTCGTTAAGATCCTTACAGGGTCTATCGGCTCGATGGTAGGACCGCTTGTAATGAGGATGCGTTTTTCTGCAAGTCTCTGGGGTGAAAGGATATGCTCAACCGTGAGAATGATCTCTTCAAGCTCGGCGATTTTTGCAAGCCCCTCCTCAATTTTGGGTCCTACAACCGTTACGCCGAGTCTTCTTAACTTCAGAAGGTTCTCGATCAGAACAGGGCTCTTATAGATGGACTCATGCATTGCCGGCACGATTATGATGGGTATTCCTGAGCCGAACGCGGTGGTTGCAAATGCCGTCACGGGTGTATCTGATACTCCAGTCGCTACTTTGTTGAGCGTGTTTGCCGTGCACGGCGCGATGATAAAAAGGTCTGCTGACCCTTCCATCCCAAGAAACTCGACATGCTCTATATTCCCCATCAATTTCGTTATCACCTCATGCCCCGTGGCATAGTGAAGCGTATAGGGATGAATTATCTCCGTTGCGGCTTCACTCATCACGCCGTATACATCTGCACCATGCCGTATCAATTCGCGTGCAAGTTCAACCGTTTTAACGGCTGCGATAGAGCCTGTGACACCTAAAACTATCTTCCTCCCCAGCAACGAATGACTTTTTGTCCCTTTTATCCTCAGGGTTGGGTGGAGGCCTCGTTCTCGTTCTACTACAATGGATGGACCGGTCGGGATTTGAACCCGAGGCCTCTCACACGCCAAGCGAGCGATCTTCCACCTGATCTACCGGCCCCTCTTTGTTCCTTTGTTCCTTTTATACTCACTATTTCTTTGGTAAAGCTTTTTAAAGATTACAGTCTCCTGGCGGAAAGCCAACGGCTTTAGTCATTGGATGAATGCGATATAAATATATATAATCTTCTTTTTTAAAATATAGGTGCGTTACATGAAGAAGACGCTTGTAGCGACGGTAATAAAGCCGAGAAGGAATATGTGGGCTGAGGAAAATGTTTAAAAGTATATATGTCAAGAATTTTAAGCCATTTCGAACCGTAACACTCCCACTTTCGCGGATAAATTTACTTATAGGTCCGAACAACGCCGGAAAGACATCCATATTGGAAGCCATAATGACAATGAAATATATTTTCAGCAATGAATATGGATGGCGAATGGAAAAGGTATACTCTTTCTTTGAGGACAAAAAGATACCAAAGTTTACTCCGCGGATAGATTTTAAGAGGCTTGTTTATGCTCAGGATGAAAAGAAAGAAATAAAATTAGGCTGCGCAATCACGAAAGAAGAAAAAGAAGTATCAAAAATTTTCGGCTTCTCTCCTTCAAGAGGCAGTTACGAAATAGAATCTCAAGGAAAGACCTTCCTTGTGGAGGGAAAAATGGAAAGAAGTGAAAAATATGAAATAAAAGAGAACAGTTTTGGAGAAGTTAAAGCTGGTGCAGGTTCTTTCAATTCTTTATTTATCATTAACACAGGGCTTTCAGAAATTGAGGAGATTGGACTAAATTTTAGAGATGCCGTAGGGAAAATATTTTTCATTCATTCATATCGAGGCACGCACGAATCTCTTAGAGAAATCCCTTCAAATTTATATAAACCTGAGGAGGCAACGCTGAAAAATGCCTTTGATATTTTATACTTCATAAGAGAACGAGCTGGTTATGAGTATATTGTAAAAACGATAAACGATTTCCTGAAGAAATATGGGCTGGATAATATAAGGGCACTCCCAGCACCTCAAAATCACTATGAAGTGGTGGTGAAAGATGCAGAACTTAACATAGATATAAACATATCGCAAATAGGTTTTGGGATAAATCAGCTTTTACCAATGATTATACTCCTCAGTTATTATCCCGATGAAAGTCTTATTCTTATAGAACAGCCTGAGTTGCACATGCATCCAAGGATGCAAGCAGAGTTTGCTTCTCTTCTTCCAGAGTTAATCGAAAAGAAAAAACATCAAATCCTAATAGAAACCCATTCTGAGCACATAATCTTCAGCCTACTGAACCTGATTGCGAAAAAAACACTCAATATCTCCGATTTAAACATTTTTTATGTAAAAAAAGAGGGAAAGGAGGCGAAGTGTGAGAAATTAAAGATTACCGATATTGGCACTATAGAAGGGGGTTTGCCGGAGTTTTTCGAAGGAGATATAGACATTCTTGTAGAATGGATGAAAGCAATTTCTAAAGAGTGATTTTATGCCTCTCGTTGTTGTTATTGATGCTTCTGCACTTGAAAGCATTCTAACAAATATGCCTTCTTTTTGGGAAGGAATAAAGAGAGGAGGAACAAAAGTAGTAATAGGAAAACCGAGACTAGTAAAGCAATATAGCAAAAGGATCAACGATATGAGAAGGAATGGGGTATTAGAGCGAGGTTCTCATGTTTTACGCCATTTAATGTCTCTTGCTTTATGGGTGGGCGATAAAAATTATGATAAAAGCAGACACGGATTCCGATGTCGAGAGAAAATACCAAGGAAAGACATACATCTCTTTGTAGCAGCAAAAGAGGCAGCATTGAGAGAAAATATTAAGGAGTGCTTAATTCTTTCTTTGGATAGCAGCGTAATTAGGGTTGAGCAATGTGAAAACGGGAGAAATGTAAGAATTATAGTCAAAGAGCAATTATAAAATCATAACCACATTTTATACCTATCCCTATGCCCCTCAAAGGAACAGACTGCTCTAATAGTGGTGGGAGGATGTTACAGATACCTCGATACATCCTCTATCATGCGCTCACAATAAAAGCACCTGAATAGAGGAGGATTCTCGCTCACCGTGATGAACCTGGATATAACCGGCTCCCGTTCTGCATTCGATATGCAATTGGGATTCGCACATCGTATAATACCTTCTATTGACTCTGGAAGGTAGACCTTATGCTTTTCTATTACTTCTGAATCCCTTATTATGTTTATCGTTGCATTTGGTGCGATCAGAGCGATTTTATCAACTTCTTCAGGCTTGAGCTCCCGGTCTTCTACCTTCACGATGTCCTTCCTGCCCATCTTCTTACTTCGTACGTTCATCACCACGCTTACCACTGTATCCGTCCTTGCATTTATCTCCAATATCTTCAGCACATTCAGAGCTTGTCCCGCTGCGATATGGTCAATAACCGTTCCATTTTTGATTGGCACGACTTTTAGTTCTTTCTTCATTTCTTCTTTTCTTCCTCTGAAATGGTCTTAGCTTCAGCTTGCCTCACTACTCTATCAAAGAATCGTTCTGAGATGCCAAATAAGATAGCTAACCCCAACACAACAGGGGTTGGGGTTTGGATAACTCCTAGATTTGGAATGATTGCTGTGAGATCAAGTATTTTCAGCGCTTGAAGCAAGACAAATAGTAGAAGACCAGCAAAGGCACCCAGGGCCCCTACTAACGGAGCGAGGAAAAGAGTTACCCAGTACACGCCTTAGTCAGTGGGTATCTCCTTGCTAATTAATACACGCTGCAAGCGGCTGAGCCAGTCCACCTATTCCCCCAGCCATTAGCACGAGCCCATAACCATAGCACTGTAAGCCAAAAATAAACAGAAGTCCAATTAGAATCAACCACGTTACCTTATTTTGCAGAGTCGCCAGGATGGCAAACTCGCTGTCTCGTGCATCGTAAAGGTCAGCTAAGAACTGGTTTAGGGTTGCCTGAGATTGGTCAAGTCCCCAACTCCGTGTATCTTTCAGAGCGTCTTGCCACACTTCTTTCTTTTCTTTTCGCAAATCGCTGAGCTCTCCCACAGCCCGCTTCAGGCGGGCAGTGACAGCAGCAGGTGAGAGGATCCACGCAGCATGCCTTTCAGCTTCGTGAATCTTGCTCCAAGTAGCAAGTTCGCGTGAGCTGCTCCATGCGAAGAAAGCCTTCAACCAATTCCACTTATTCCACTTTATTAGGGTCTCGGCTTCGTTAAGCAACTTGTTTACTTCTTCCAAGATGACTTTCTCGCGTTGAGTGGTTACCTCAGGTGCTTTCTGCTCAATTTTGAGACGAATCCGCACATTATTAATTTGCGCCTGTGCCCAAAAGTAGGTAGGGCGGGCGATAAAGAGCGTACGCACATATAGAAATATGAACAAAACCCCTTCGGGGAAATTTAGAGCGCCTTAGCTGGCACAGAGATAGTTCCAATCGTCCAATTTAGTACCGAATTCCCATTTTGCTGATATCGGAGGCGGATCTTCCTTGAAGAACATCACAAATTCCATTCGTGAACCGCACTTTGGACATCTTGGAAATGATTTATCACCAAATTCTTCCATTTTGCACTGCCTTATACTTGAATGTGATAAATATCGTTTATACTTTGATATCCATTTATTGGAAATGATTTATCACCAAATTCTTCCATTTTGCACTGCCTTATACTTGAATGTGATAAATATCGTTTATACTTTGATATCCATTTACGACAATAAGCACCGTAATAACGTATCATCTTGAATTGTCTATCAGGAACATGCTGTATTATTGCACGGATGAACTCATCGACACACATCGTTTTGTAATGCTTAATGCCATCCCGGTCAGCATACCAAAATGTGACTTCCTTACCGTTGTAAGCGCATATTCGACTGTTGGCAATAGCTGGGTGCCGCACATACCGTGCAACATATCGGGAAATCTTATGACGGGACGTTATCCTGCTCTCTTTTGGAACGAATACGTAAAAGCCCTCGGGATAATCTTTAAACAACCTGTCTATGAGCATTGCGTTTTCCTTCGTCTTTGGTAAAGCCCTCTTTAGATTTGTCAGCACTTGATACTGCCACGTTCTTCTCAATGCCCTGAAAGGAATGAACTTCTTATGGATGAACTTTCTAGATAGGTCAAATCCCCCTTCGGTTATGAGGAGATGAATGTGGAGATTAAAACCTAAATCCATAGCAAAGGGATGTAGTACAATAATTGCACCGACCAATACCTCTTTCCTCAGTGCGTGTGATAACGTGTCATTGAGCGCCTTTATTGCTGAATCCATAAGCACCTTCCATAGATTTCGATGTTTACTCAGCACAGGGCGTAATCTCTCTGGAATGGTCATCACTGCGTGTCTATGAGGCACATCGAACATCTTACCGCTGAGCGTCTTCGCCCATTGATCGGTGTATCGCTTACCACAATCTGAGCATAATCTGCTATTGCAGCCCAATAAGATCTCATGGTACTCTTCGCATTTTGGACAGTAATAAACGTAACAGCCTCTATCTGGACCTTTACAACTCATCATCTTCTCCACTTCTGCCTTCTCTACCTGCCGTATCTCCCGTCTGTGGAAGTAATAATATCGCTCCCAGTTGTGATTATCAGTGAATATCTGCTTTACAGAGAATTCAGAACCGTGAAACCAGCCAATTTTTATGGGAGGTGAAACAATCGCATCTTGAATAGCTGAGAGATAGAGGAGAAGAAAGGGAAAGAGAATAGCTGGTGAGACAACCATTTCTTCCATAATCAAATCAAGTAAGCTCTCTTTCTAAGGATTGCACTTAGAATGAGGAAAAATGGGAGGAAGTTATACTTTATATACAATGAAAAACGTCTCGCTTTCCGGGAGAACCTTAGACGTATTGAAGAAGATCGATGCGGTGGGGAATGATAAAAAGCGCGGAACAATAGGATTCTGTGGTAAAGATGGTCAAGATGTTCCTGTTTGTGAATACGCGCCGCATGTGCGAGTGACGAAGATATTGGTCGGTGGCGCATCTGCTTAGACGTGATAATAGTGGTGAAAAATCGGAAAGCTTTTATATCCTATGTGGTATATTGGAGCATGGGTTTGCATGCCTCATGCTTATTTCAGGCTCTTAAGTACGGGGTATCTGACTAAGTTGGATTGAAGTTGCAAGGAGGGAAAAAATGGAGTACGAAATAAAGAAGATATCGGATAACGTGTATGCCGTAATCAAGCTTAAGGAAAAGAAAACTTACACCGTCGATTTGAACTTAAGGAGATGTAATTGTCAAGGATTCTTGTCTTGGAAGAAGTGTAAACATATTCCAATGGTTGAAGGCTTCAAAATAGCTGTAGAGAAAAAACCACTAACCACTGCTGAGAGGGTAAAAACAGAATTAGCTTTTTATAATGTTGATGAATTTGGTTTTGGTCTAAAATGCGTAGATAAGATGTACGGGGTTCTTCCAGAAGGAGTTGTCTTGGACGTAGAAACAACTGGATTAGATCCGAAAAAAGATGAGATAATCACTTTCGGCTACATACAAGAGGACTCAATGACTATCATTCAAAGAACAGATGCCGAAACAAGTGGGTTTTATCAAGCGATTAAAGCAGAACTAAAAACAATCCCACAACCTATCTTCGCATACTATGCTGAGTTCGAGAAAGGCTTTTTAGAAAGATTTGGGTTTAAGGGAATCTTTGTCGATATCTTGGATCCATGGAAAACAAAAGCCAATGAATTGAACATCAAAGCGCCGAAATTGGATAAGCTGGTGCCAGGCCCAGAAAAATATATGGGCGAAAAGACGACCACAGGAGCGGATGTTGTTCAAATGTGGTCTCGATATTTGAACAGCGGCGATCTAGATGTTTTAAAGCGTATTATAAGACACAATCAAATCGATCTTTTACAGGAGTTCGCAGCATTGCTCATGACAGCACTAATAAGGTAATCGTGTCTCCTAGAAATCCAGCTATTACATCGCGTAATTGAGGAATTATAAAAGATGGAAGTAAATCAGATACATCGGCATTAGGAGGAGGGGTTTAAAAAGGGAGGATAGGAAATGAGCAAATTACCGCCATCTCTTCAAGAATGGGCTTCATCCCAAAACGAGAAGGTGATATCTCTCTATTGTTACTTTAAGAAGTTCAAGTGGTGCGCGTGCAGGGGAAAGATACCATATTTAAAGTTACCCATAACCCTTTATGGGAAAGCCTAAAAGACGAGTCTCTCCGCGTCTTGCCAACCAGGTGAACCGTGACTTTGACCACCTCGTTGCCTTGTCCCTGATAGCGGTGGTAAGAAACGTAGATCCTCCCTGGGAACGGAACTCATCCGGTCGTCCATGCTGGGATCCAAAGGTCGTCGCCGTCTGCCTTTTCATGAAGATCTTCCTGAGCCGGTCATACGATGGCATCGCGGCCTACTTCAAAACCAACACCTTCGTAGCGCACCATCTCCATCTCGAACGACTGCCAGGTCATAGTGTTATAGCACGAGGAATGCTGAAAATGCCCACATCGTACATTCGACTGATTTCAAGGCTCGTTACCTTCCAAATGAGACGGAGAGGTGTGGATGTCGCAGTGGATAGCTCTGGATTCAGCCTTAAAACAAGCAGTAAATGGTTTGACATCAGAATAAAACGCAAATCGACGAAGAAGGATTATATCAAACTCCATATCGTCATTGACGTTGATACCGGGATAATTCTGCATTTCACGATAACGGATTGGAACGATTCTGATTCCAAAGAATTCAAACGGCTGATCAGCGATTTACCCCGTATCGGCAAGGCTGCTGGAGATAAGGCGTATTCCTCCAGGGCCAACTGCCAGGCGGTGGCAGAGAAAAAGGGCAGGCCATTTCTCTCTTTCAAGGCAAACGCGACGGGTAAGGCGAGAGGATATCCAGCGTGGCAGATATCTTTCAGGGCTTACACGGACAATCCGGACGAATGGATGGACGAGTATCATATAAGGAGCATGGTAGAGGCGGTATTCGCAAGCCTCAAACGATGCTGGGGCTCCGATATCAGGAGCATAAAAGGGTGGCTAAAGCGGAGAGAACTCGCCATCAAAGGAGCGGCGTATAATATCAAACGAGTGCTCTACATCGAGAGGGCAAAGGATTTGGGAATTCCCCTTTGGATGAACTGCCCGTAATCCCAGGTTCATAACCACGAGGAGAACCCCCAAACATGCCCCCCCTTTAGAGTATATGCTCTTCAATCTAATTTAGCTTCACACCAGAAGGGCTGTTCTGCGTAAGGTCTATCCCAAACTTGTCGATTTTCGGGATGAAGCCACCTCTCGTGTTTCTTATAATTTTAGATCCACAAAAGGCAGTTAAAAATTTAATTGAGAATACGGGATTTTAAGTAACTCATAACTTGAGGTGAAATATACGCCGGCGTTTCAAGCGGTTAGCAGATATACGTTGAAGGTTGGCTTGCGCGCCCAGCGTCATGGAGGAAAGATATGAACTGGATACGTGTTCTTTCAGAGCAGGAGCTTCCCGAGGGGGAGCGTAAAGTGGTCGAAGTGGAGGGCAGGTTGATCCTGCTCATCCACCGCGAGGGCGAAGTGTACGCCACGAGCAGCAACTGCCCTCACATGGGCGGTCCCTTGGTCAAAGGCAGTATCAGCCCTGATGGGGCAATCATCTGTCCCTGGCACCACAGCGCCTTTGATATACGCACCGGAGATGTTAAGGAATGGAGCCCAAGGCCGCCCGGCGTGGGCAAAGTACTCGGTATCATCTCACGGAAAAAGGCCCTGACGGTCTACCCGACGCGCGTTGAGGGGGGCAGCATTTGGGTTGGACTCGAGGGGGGATGATTGACCGGTCCTACGGGAAGTACGCCCTGAGTCTGAAGGATCCATCAACATGGTATTACAAGTAAAGCGAGCATATGAGAAGCCAACTGAAGATGATGGGGTTCTGATACTCGTAGACAGACTATGGCCTCGCGGTCTAAGCAAAGAGCAGGCAGAAGTAGATTTATGGCTTAAGGCTAGTGCTCCCAGTAATGAGCTAAGGCGGTGGTTTTCGCATGATCCCACTAAGTGGGACGAATTCAAACGTCGATATTTTCATGACTTGGATAATAAAAGTGATTTGCTGGCGGTTATGTGAGCTGTATCTCTTCACCCATGTATCTTGATACTCCTGTTCCGACGGTTTGGGAGGTGATAACGGTGGAGGTGCGCGATTATATGAACAATTTCATTTTCCGGATAGCGGATATTAATGAGCTAAAAAGAGAGGGCGTGTTCGTTTTGCCCTGAAAACGGGTCTAAGTATAAGAGGTTACTATAGGAGGTTATCAGTCAATAAATAATTTACAGATTTTGAGTGTCCCAAAAACCTTTTTAAGTATTTCTACGTCCGTTTTCTACCCTCCATTTTGTACTCTTCTTTCAAGATTTCTACCACTGCTTCATCTCCCACCTGGTCAAACCGCTTATAGAACTGGCCGATAGCCTCGAAGAGCGGCGGGCTCCGCAAGCAGATCAGCTCATCCGCATCGTTGGCTAACCTCATCACGGTATCCTCTGGTCCCACGGGCAGCGCTGCAATCAGCTTTTTCGGGCCTTCCTGACGCACCGTCCAGAGCGCTGCCTGCATCGTCGCGCCAGTGGCCACGCCGTCGTCAGTCACAATGACCAGTTTGCCTTCCAACGGCACCTTGGGACGGATGTTACGATACAATGCGGTGCGGCGCTCGATCTCGGCCAGTTGGCGAGCTTTTTCCTGCTGAATGTACCTACTCTCTGCATCTACGCGTGATAGGAGCATTGTATTCAGGAAGAGTTTGCCATCCTCAGAAATAGCACCGATAGCAAGTTCAGGGTTCCCCGGGGCACCCAACTTACGCGAAAGCATGATATCCAGCTCGGCTTGTAGTGCCCGCGCCACCTCACGGGCTACAATTACCCCGCCGCGGGGAATTCCAAGTACGACGGCACTCTGACCGCGAAACTTCTGTAGCTCGCGGCCAAGCAACTCGCCCGCCTCTACCCGATCACTAAAAGGCGCGCTACTACGGGAGACAATCCGAACGGTATTCATGGGACAGTACCTCTATTGTACCTCTCTATACTATTGGTAAGGGGGATAGCGCTTTCCTCGGATCGCGCCTCATGTCAATCAGGAGCCTTTTTCTCCTTCTTGTTTCATCCTCATCTAACATCAATAGCGGTGCGCAAGGGGACATCGGCCATCACTTTTTCTTAGTATCTTATCTGCCCCCTTTTGTGGTCCGGTCGTATTTCCGCTAGGCTTTCGATACCGCCGGCTCAAGCTCGTCCAATTTCTTCAATAAGGTCTCTCTCAAAACTCGTGTCTCAATCTCAGCTTTCTTCTTACCCACATCGATCGCGACCTGTGAGACCTTATCAACAATCTCTTTTATTCTTTTATCTGATAATCCCGCTTCTTTAGCCGCGGTTTCTATTGATCTCCTGATCTTTCCCGGATCAAAAGGCTCTCGTCTTTTATCTTTCTTAATTACTTGGGTCACGGCTATCACCTCCATTATAAAATAAACGCTTGACAGATAATTAAATCAGTGCTGGAACATGAGGAGGGGTAATGAAAGAGCATCTTCACACCGCCCTTCGATGAAGGGAATGAAACATGGCGCACATGCAATGGCCGAGGAAGAATATAGAGGCCATGAACCAGCCAGCCACCATGCTTATATGGTTGCGGACTTCAGAAAACGATTCTGGGTATCCCTGATTGTCACCATGCCAATCCTCCTCCTCTCACCAATGATTCAGGGATTACTCGGTCTCAAGGAGTACCTCAGCTTCCCCGTTGATCTCTACATCCTCTTTGCT
>RXIE01000028.1 GCA_004212135.1 Candidatus Methanophagales archaeon ANME-1-THS
CCCACACGGCCGGGTTCAGGAGCCCGCGTGACGTAGCGAAAGCCGACGTGGCGCAATTAGAACGAGTTCCTGGTGTCGGAGCAAAGCGAGCGAAGAAGATAAAGGAAGAAGCGGTGCATCCATCGAAGAGATAGAGCTTTTTTCTGGTGCTGCTCGCTTTTTAATTCCTCTCTTTTCTTCTTCAGAATTTAATGCTAGTCTTAGGCGGGATTCAGATCAAAAGTTAACGGTCCTGAAGCCTGCCCGCTGGAAGATCTCAACGTGTGATCTCTCGCGCTTCAGGGCGTTGAAAAAATCTTTAAATTCTGGGCAATCCAATAATTCACGTACGGGGTGGTTACAATCTCGAAGAAACGATCTGGTTTAGGTTCTGAGCATCCACTCTGTGATAAAATTCAATTAATCGTGCTCATCGTGGTGTGGGGGATAGATTCTCTGAGTTTCCTCATCTTTGGATATTCAACCGTCCTGGTCGGAGTATTTTCTTCACCCCTACGCTTACTTCCTGCGGGTCTCTTTATCGGTTTTGGTTTATATCTCACAGAAAACTCACATAAAGCAGTTTTCGATACAGCAGATGATAAACCCGGACTCATTGATTCAGATGTTTATGCATGGGTTCGACATCCCATGTATCTTGGAATCCTGATGTTCTGCCTGGGTTTCCTCTTCATAAACCTCTCACTCCTTTCACTTGGAATCTGGATAGCGTTTTTCGTCATATACGACAGATGGCAACCTATGAGGAAAAAGACTTAGTAAGAATACTGGGTAACGAATATATCGACTACCAAAATCGAGTGCCAAAATGGTTTGCCGGGATACGAATGCGTTCAAAGGATAAATGAAGGGGGCGGTACTTTTTCTATTCATGCGGCAGGTTCTCGTAAAAAGTGGCCTCGTCTGACAGGAGTGTTCCCCTTCGCTTATAGTTTAAAAGAACTCGGCAATAGTACTAAGCTGAAGGGAGAAGGGGACTAGAAGGAGCTTTAGAAATGGCGTGAATTATTTCCCTTTTGTTCCCATCTCCCTTATAACGTCCTCATAGATCCGAATCGTATGTTCCGCGATCTTATCCCAGGTGAAAAACTCTTCCACCCGTCTCCTTCCTCTTTTACCCATTTCTTTCATTCTCTCCATATTCTCAAGTAACGAATTCATCCCCCATGCGATATCCGCAGAATTGTTACCATCAACAAGAATACCGGTTTGATCGTCACCCGAAGTAATTACATGGTCACAGGAATAACAAATGCCCTTTGAACAAACGACAATCGGTTTCTCCATCGCCATCGCCTCTAACGATATGATGCTGCAGGGTTCAAATTGAGAAGGACAAATAACCGCGTCGCAAGCTCCATAATGTACTATCTTCTCTTCTTCTGTCACAAACTCAAACCGTGTCTTCACCTTGTCTCCCACGTTCAAATCATTAATCAGGTTGGAAATGAATTGCTCCAGCTCACCTTTGCCAAGTATAACGAGTTTGACCGCTGGATACTTGCTTATGACCGCAGGCATTGCTTTCACCAAGTTTATAATCTCTCCTTCAGGAGCCAATTCCCCGACGAAAAGCAGCATCTTCTCTTCGGGTTCAATCCCATATCTACTCCTTAACTCCTTGATCGCCTCATTCTCAAGCTTATTTGGATCATATGTAGCTAAATTAACAGCATTCCAACAAACAGTCATCTTGGTCGCATCAAAGCCATGCATCGCGAGATAATCATATCTGGGATAACAGACGGTCATAACACGATCAGCGACCTTAGCCGCAGTTTGTTCAATATTACGGATAATCGTTGAACGATCCCTTTTGGTTGAATGAAGATGGAAGACAAAAGGTAACCCTGTATCTTGCTTTATTATTATACCGACTATCCCACTGTGCCAGTCATGTGCGCATATGATATCAAACGCCAAACCCTCTTTTTTTATCAGTTGGTTAACAAATTTTGTCGCGCTGAGGATGTTGTACATCAGTACGTCGCTGAGTAATTTTATTCCTGTCCCCCATTTTCTCAGGTCTTCGGTCACGCAAGGCGGAAGTATGCTCCCTCCTTCCACAAGCATCGGTCTGTTCACATCAATGCCTTTTACCATCTCCCTTGTCTTCAATGTTCCATCGTTCATCGTAAACACCGAAATCTCGTGCCCCAGATTCTTCATTGCCTGACATATATTCTCAGCATACGTTCCCAAGCCGCTGACCACCCTCGGCGGGTATTCCCAAACGAAAAAACCAATTCTCATAGCTTATTTCTCGCTTCCTTTATAACGTCCTCATAGATTCGAATCGTATGTTCTGCGATCTTATCCCAGGTGAAAAACTCTTCTACCCGCCTCCTTCCTCTTTTACCCATTTCTCTCGCTCTTTCCATATCCTCGAGTAACGAATTTATCCCCCATGCGATATCCGCGGAATTGTTGCCGTCGACATGAATGCCTGTTTGGTCATGCCCGGAAGGGATAACAGAATCCCTAAATCCATTCGTGCCACTGGCACCCACTACAACGGGCTTCTCCATCGCCATCGCTTCTAACGCAACAATTCCAAAAGGCTCGTACACAGAGGGAGCAACAAAGAGATCACAGGCACCATAATGCAGTATCCTTTCTTCTTCTGGTACAAACTCAAACTTTGTCTTCACCTTATCCCCTAGGTGCATTATGCTTATCAGGTCCAAAATGGTCCGCTCCAATTCACCTTTACCGAGTATAACCAGTTTTGCCTCGGGATACTTACTGATGACCAGGGGCATTGCCTTTACCAAGTTAATGACACCCTTCACCGCTGTCAATCTTCCAACAAACAGTATCATCTTCTCTTCAGGATCAATCCCATATCTGCCCCTCAATCTTGTGATCTCCTCTTTTGAAAGCTTTTTTGGATCATAATCCTCCAAATGAATACCATTCCAGCAGACATTTATCTTTTCGGATTCGATGCCGTGCTTTATGAGGTCTTCTTCCATTGGATAGCTTACGGTTATAATCCTATCCGCTAACTCAGCAGAGACCTTTTCGATATGCGTAACTGTCTGTGAGCCGCCATTGAGTGCACGACCCCATTCGGTTGAATGAAGATGGAAGACGTATGGAAGACCAGTCTCTCGCTTTGCCATTATTCCCGCCATTGCACTGAGCCAGTCGTGCGCGCATATGATATCAAACGCAAAACCCTCTTTTTTTATCAGCTCGTTCGCAAATTTAGTCGAGATGAGGATGTTGTAGATAAGCACGTCATTAAAGAATTTTATTCCTGTACCCCATCTTCTCAGGTCTTCGGTCAAGCAGAGCGGAAGTATGCTCCCTCCTTCCACAAGCATCGGTCTGTTAATATCAACGCCCTTAACTGTCTCCCTCGTCTTTAACGTCCCATCATTCATCGTAAACACAGAGACATCATGTCCCAGCTTTACCATTGCGGGGCACATATTCGCAGCATACGTTCCCAAGCCACCAACAATCCTTGGCGGATATTCCCACACAAAGAAACCTATTCGCATGTATACCCGTTAATCTTACATACTATTTAATTCTTTAATAATTTTCATTCAGTTTTATTTCATTGGACTTTTTTGCTACCATAAATGCCAGTTCGACAGAGCGATAATAGTTAGCAAAGAGTGACTCCTTGCTCCTTGAACCTTTTCACCTCAGAGGTAATCAAAAAATAAAAGAGGGGGTTTAGTTTCCCCTCTATTAACCTTTTATGTATCCCTTAGTGGTTTTTCTTGCGAACTGCTCGATGAGATCCGCGCCACAGTTGGGGCACTTGACAAGGGGCTTACCTAAGGTTGCACCACAATTCGGGCATTTATCAAACTTGTTCTTGGTCTCCAGCGTATCCCTCCTGACATGCCCCCAATGCTGAGCCATCATATGCTCTACTATTTGATCGACAACTGCGTCCTTGCTGGCTGCGGTATAGGTCTGATTGCAGATGTAACAAATTCCTTCTGCCATGGTATCACCGTTATACACATACATCTGTATATGCATATAGCATTTTCGATTTTATCCTAACTAAATACTTTTCTGCTCGGATGGCTTCATCCCAAAAGTCGACTTCATGCGTGGGGAATCGGATTTGAGAAGGTATTAGTGCAGAAAAGAGCCCTATTAGCGAGGTTGCAGGACCAGATCCAAGACGAAGATACCATCAACTGCGGAGTGCCCTACCCATTTTGGGATGAAGCCTGCTCGGGTGCAAACTTTTTGCTTATTTTACTGTTTTTGATGGAGCAATTCTCGTGTCTCTTTCTCTAAAAAGCATAAGGATTAAATATCGGAAGAGGGGTAGGCTCCTGAGTTCTGATCTTGATTAAAATGCGTTGACCTTTCTGAAAAATGCTCAGTACAGCAGTTCGTTCCAGAGTTCAAAGCACCATGCTTTTGTTTTCTTTGGGTAATGGTTGATTTGAGCATGTTCCAAGATTCAACCCCGCGGCGATTTATTTACAAGTTCTCATCTCAGTTCTGGTGAGGTCATTGACGTCCCTTCATTGTATCGGTAACGGTTTCGGAGCTTATACACCCGCTTTCCAATACCAGTAGCGTTACTTCAGGTATAAATATTTTCGGATGCTTAAAGAGAATTATAGGATATTTAAAGGATTTTTTACCGGTCCGAATTGAAAGGCGAGAAAGACTCAAAATCGACCGAGCCTTGTATGAACTGGCTGATGCTACCCATATGTATCGATATCAGAGCCGAAATCCTGATTGGAACGTGCGGAAGAGAATGGGCAAATCAACGAATACCTCAATGGATATAGTGGAATAGTCAGAACCTGACCAAAAAAGTGTTGGTAAATGTTTCATCATCTGTTACAATTCACTCCCTGCAGATCTAAGGTCTGCTTCACCGGTTATAAATCTCACGTTTTCTTTTTTGATCATCCTGCGCTTAAATGTTCATTCAGAGATCAATGGAATTCAATCTAATTTGCCAAAAGGACCTTTCCAGTTATCCGCTCTTTGTAAAAAGTTGTCATACCCATTTTTCCTGACAAAATCAAGTGAGTGCTTGTATTTCTTATATTTATATCCCTTTTTGTTATAAAAACCTTGAATTATTCCGCACGAGGAATAATCAGGGCAATCGGCACAGGTTTCATAGGCTCGTTCCTTGAAGCAGCATACCTTCATCGCACATTTAGCCCTGTTAATCTCCCGTTCTCCCGTTTCATAACCTAACTTGCAACTACGACAACTCCCGTCTCGTAATGCAGGACAGGTTTTACAATATGCACCGCAGCACCCAATTTCTCGTATCAAAATTTACATTCCCAAGAATTTGAGCAATCCATAGACCAGAAAGGCTGGCCAAACAAGTGCTTTCAGAAATCCGAGTACGCCCATCCAAAATGTTGTTGCCTGCCCGATAAAATAGACTGCCGCACCGATAAAACCCAGGCCATAGATGGCACCTGCAGGGTTGCCTTCGTGAATTTTACACTTCATCGTTTCTTTTGCCATGCGATTCACCTCTTATCCTATTCACTCCAATGAACAGTAATCACCATGAAGTATATAAATAAAGGAAGGGGTTTGAGAAACGCAAAAGGTATCCAGGCTTTTCTGGAAGGAAAACCTTATTTCTGGTCACGTATCGCTAAATTTGCTCCTTAAGGCCACACCTTCAACTTTGAAGGGCGAACTTACCGAGCGCTTAAAGACATTGCACTGCTTATCTAAGCAGTGAGTATTGAATAAAACGAAAGTGGGGGTTAATGAGGAACGTGAAAGCAATTCTATTATCGGAAAAATGGAAGAAAACGGATTATCTGTTATATTTTCTTTTTATACCAATTGTTCTCATCTTATTATATTTGTTACCTGATATTATCCAGGATTATTGCTACGCTCATAGGAAGCTTTTATATGCAGCTAAAAAAGCTCTATCCCCAGTCTTTTCAAGGTGCGTTCTGTTGGTACGCCGTTATCGTCCCATCCACGCATCCGGTAATACTCAGTCCGCGTCCTTAAGAACTCTTCCCGGTCTATTACCCGACCATTTACCTTCTCCTCGAGGAATCGGGCGGGCAGTATATCATCATCCTTCGAAAACCCTTCCCTCAAATTGTACCGCCGCTCTATGTTCCAGATCCGCTCGCCAACGAGCATGAGATCCTCAGACGTATATGGCACGCCGGTGACCGCGGTCAATATATTCGCGTACTCCTCCTCTCCCACGCCAAAGAAGGCGAAGATGCAGACGACCAGCGAATCAACCGCGGCGAACCGATCCTGGAAGATCTTGGTGTGTCCGGCCTTGCCCGCGAGCGTATAGGGATCAATAGCCTTGGGCTTCCTCAGAATCTCAGGCGCGACGAGATATGCACGCGTATGACAGCCGCCACGGTTCGCAGTCGCGTAGCTGAACCCCAATCCTTTTACCCCGCGGGGGTCATATGCCGGCAATTCAAGCCCTTTTATCTGAATCGCAGACTCCGGATGCCCCTTTCGGGCTGCGTAATATCTCGAACCCCGGCCAAGCTCTGCGCCAATACCCACCCGCTCACCGATCATACGCGTGAGCGTGACCAGCTCAGTGCCCGAGATACCCTTATTCCGGACCTCGGCGTAACAGCCCAGAACAGCACCTACCGAGATGGTGTCCATGCCGTAATCGTTACAGAGCCGGTTCGCCTCAACGATAGCCTCGTAGTCAGCGTTATGGATGTTCGCGCTCATCATCCCGATCGTCTCGTATTCCGGCAGTTCCTTACCCGCTGCGTCCACTCGTTTACAGGCAATGGGACAGGAGTAGCATGCTCTTCTTCGGGGCGATTTCTTCTCCAGTATACTCTTTGCATAAAAGGGATTCAGATCAATGTCAGCCTCACCTGCCCTGAAATTCGCAACAGGAAGGATTCTCATCCACGTTGTTATCTTCACCAGGAAGGGTGTTCCGAAGACCGCCAGACCCTTGTTTATCGTTGGGCTTGCAATTAAGAGCCGATTAATCGATTGCTTCTGCTTCAAAAACTCAGCCTGATCGAAGATCTCAACGCTTCCCGTGCCCTTGACTACGATCGCCTTCAGGTTCTTCGAGCCCATGACCGCGCCCACCCCGCCACGACCAAACGTGTGACCGGGGTCAGACATGATGGACGCGAGAAGCACCCCATTTTCGCCCGCTCTGCCGATACATGCAACACTGCCCCTGTCTTGGAGGATACGGGTGGTCTCCTTAGCGTTCTTCCCCCATAACGCCGACGCGGATTTGAGCTCGACTCGTTCATCCTCTACCTCAATAAACACGGGCTCGGGCGATTTGCCCGTAATACTGATTGCGTCATATCCCGCCTTCTTCAGTTCCGGGCCAAAGGTACCCCCACAGTTCGAATCGAAGATCGTACCTGTCAAAGGTGATTTTGTGGACACCGAGACCCTGCCCGAGGCGGGAGTAGTGGTACCCGTTAAAGGACCAGCGGCAAATACCAGCAGATTCGACGGTGCGAGTGCATCCACGTGGCCAGCATCATACACGATCTTTGCGCCCAGCCCCCGACCACCAAGATACTGTCTGAGTATCGATTCATCAGGGACAACCGTATCAATTTGACTCCTGGAAAGGTCTATGCGAAGTATCTTCTTCTTCCAACCGTATACCGTCTTCATAGCTCCGCTTCAGAGTATAATAACGCTGAGATATGGTTTATGCTTCGAGCTAAACTTAGTTCTTTTCTGCGCTTTCTTACTCATCGCCTCTGCCTCTCCTCCTTCACGCACCCTCCTGAGGCAAATGCCGGAGGACCAAAGGGGAGGTACTTTGATAAGCCTGCGAAATGGCTAACCAAAAATAATACGTTGACTGGTGCATGACCATCGTCGCTCTGTCCCCAAACGTCTAAGCAGAAGCTCCACCGACCATTATCTTCGTCACGCGTACGTGGGGCGCGTATTCACAAACAGGAACATCCTGGCCATCTTTACCACAGAATCCGATCGTCCCGCGCTTTTGGTCATTCCCCACCGCATTGATCTGCTTCAATACGTCCAGGGTTCTTCCAGAAAGCGAGACATTCTTTAACCTCGTTGAAATCCTACCGTTCTCTATCAGGAAGGCCTCTTCGGCACTGAACTGGAATTCGCCCTTTATGGTATCCACCTGTCCGCCACGCATACCCTTCGCATAGACGCCAAACGGGATATCCTCAAGCATCTCCTCAAATTGCCAGTCGCCTTCCTCAATCACCGTGTTGCTCATTCTGACCAGAGGAGTGTCCGAGTAATCAGCTGCTCTCGCATTCGCCGTCGGACTCGCTTCTAACCGGCCGGCGGTCTCTCGACTATGCAGGTACGAGACCAATACGCCATTTTTTATGACCACTGTCCGGTTTGACCGCACACCCTCGTCATCATACCGGTAAAATCCATGTGAGGATTCGATCGTGGGATCATCAGCGACGGTTAACCCGCTGTATGCGATCTCCTCTCCCAATTTGCCCTCCAGGATCGTTTCGCCGTACAAGACGTGATCCGCTTCAGCCGCATGTCCCAGCGCTTCGTGCATAAAGAGCCCGGTCAGCTTGTTGTCCATAATCACGGGCAGCTCACCTGCGGGCGGCAGTTCAGCATCAAGGAGCCTCACTGCTTTATCCGCAGCCTTTACCGCCACCGTCACCGGATTTTCTGCTTCGATGAATTCGAACCCCGAGACGGCACCTACGCTTTCCCTGCCTTCCTGGAGAACTTCGCCCTTCCGCGCAACCACCCCGGCACGCATGAAGACGCCCGGAGTCTCTGTCACAATGTACGTTCCCTCGGAATTTGCGTAGATCTGCTCCTGGTACCCATCGAGGTATACAATCGAGATGCTGGTGATAAGCTCGGAATACTTCTTAGCTGCATCATATGCCTCTTTAACCATCTCTTTCTTCGCTTCAATGCTGACCTCATCAGGGTTTATTTTCGGCTTGAGCGTGAAATGGTCCTCTATTTGCTTTACGTCCCCCATCGTGACGGCATTCGCCTTCTTAATCGATTCCGAGAGCGCTTTCGCGATCGTGAACGCGTCTTCAAATGTGGCGTTGAGCATACCCGGTGCAAGGTCGTTCGAGGATGCAAATCCCCACGAGTTCTTATACAGGACTCGTACGCCCATGCCCTGATCGATGCCATAGCTCATCTCGCGGAACACACCGTCTCTGAGCTCTATTGTAGTCGCATAGCCCCTCTCAAGCCTTATATCCGCGTATTTCGCATGGTTCGTCTGTACAAACTCGAGTGCTTTTTTAATCTCGTCTTCCATTATAGGGAGATATAACCGAGAAGCTATTTATAACTTGTGAAGAGAAGATAGAATTATACCCGGGGCCGTAGCTCAGACTGGGAGAGCGCTCGGCTGAAGACCGAGTTGTCCCGAGTTCAAATCTCGGCGGCCCCACCGTTCAGAAAAAAAACGTTTAATCTCGGTTTTTACCGCTCGCATAAATCCATGATTCACGGTGCTTTAAAAGTGGAGTCACCAATTGTGCAAGGATGTTCACCACTCGAAGGAGTGGAGCCTTAAATATCCGGCTACCTCTATAGATAATGGTGAGTACCGGGATGAAGAAAGAACTGAAAATCGTACCAATCAAAAATGGAACGGTGATTGACCATATCGCAGCAGGTCAGGCGCTGAATGTCTTGAAGATATTAGCAATCCATGCACGGACGGACGCGGTCGTAAGCGTGGTGATGAACGTACGGAGTAAGAAGATGGGCCGGAAGGATATCGTGAAAGTCGAGGACCGGGAGCTCAAGCCGGAAGAGGTTGATAAAATCGCACTGATCGCACCGAATGCAACGATCAACATCATTCGAGACTCAGAAGTCATCGCAAAGCATAAGGTCTATCTCCCACAGGCAATCGAGGGCATTATACGATGCGCGAATCCCAATTGCATATCGAATGCGGACCGCGAACCGGTTATATCACGGTTCATCACGGTGAGTGAGAATCCCCCTCTGTTCAGATGCTTTTATTGTGAACGCATGATCGATGATGTATCGAGATATCTGTAAATCCGCCGCTTTAACCTTTTCTTGAGAAGAAAGGTTTATCAAACTAGAGGGTTTTCTCAGTATCAAAGAAATACGTTCTGAGAACCGAAGAAAAAGAGGGGCCGGTAGATCAGGTGGAAGATCGCTCGCTTGGCGTGTGAGAGGCCTCGGGTTCAAATCCCGACCGGTCCATCCATTATGGCAGAGAGAGAACGAGGTCCACATCCGACCCTGAGGATCAAGGGGACAAAAAGCCATTCGCTCTGGGGAAAGAAGATTGTATTAGGTGTTACAGGCTCTATCGCAGCCGTTAAAACGGTTGAACTCGCACGCGATTTGATACGACATGGTGCGGATGTCTATGGCGTGATGAGTGAGGCCGCGACCGAGATCATCCATTCGTATACGCTCCACTACGCCACGGGGCACGAAGTGATCACGAAATTGATGGGGAATATCGAACATGTGGAATTCCTCGGGATGGAGGGGACCGCGGACCTGTTTATCATCGCACCGTGCACGGCAAACACACTCAATAAAATAGCGACCGGAGTATCAGACACGCCCGTGACAGCGTTCGCCACCACTGCGTTCGGCTCCGGCATACCGGTTATCATCGTGCCCGCGATGCATGAGTCTATCTACAAGAGCCCGGTTCTGATCGAGAACCTGGAGAAGTTACGAAGGCTTGGCGTTATCGTTCTCGGCCCCCGGATAGAAGAAGGACTAGCAAAAATCGCCGAGCTTGACGAGATCATTCTCACCGTTGAGCATGTTCTGTCGCCCAAGCGACTGGAAGGCAAACGCATCCTCATTACGAGCGGCCCGACCATCGAGCCGATCGATCCCATTCGGATAATTACCAGCCGGAGTTCAGGCCGAACCGGAATCGAACTGGCGAAGGCCGCCTATCGACAGGGTGCTGAGGTCACGCTCGTGCACAGCAAAGAGCTGAACGTGACGGGAATAAAAGAGCTGAGGGTAGAGACTGCGCGCGAAATGATTGAGGTATCTCTCGATGAGCTCCGAACAGGGTATGATGCACTGATCTCCGCAGCCGCTATCTCTGACTTCACCGTTAATCCCTCAGAGGTAAAACTCTCCTCCGTGGGTGATTTGCAGTTGCAGCTCATACCGACTAGGAAATTGATCGCGGAGGTGAGGGACGAGTTCCCTGAGCTCGTGATCGTGGGCTTCAAAGCAGAAACAAACGTTTCAAAGGATGAACTGATCAGGCGTGCGAGGCAGAAGATGGAGACCTATAATCTCCACATGGTAGTTGCCAATGATGTTGGCAAAGGAGGGATTGGCAGAGCAGAGAACGAGGTCTATATACTCCGAAAAGGCACGGAGGAGATCAAGCACGTGAACGGCCCTAAAACGATACTTGCTGAGGAGATCGTGAACGAGCTGATGCACCTTTTCCGCTCATAAAAACGCTTCTCCGGGTATCACATCTATATGGTACGAATTAACAAGCTCATTCAGCTTGTTTCATAAGTAGTGAGGCTGTCCAACAATTACCTAACAACCAATAGATTGCGTAGATATAAAAAGCGATCCTTCTTCTCCATACACCCAGCACTATATGGCCAGATCTAACACGAATTTCAGAAATAGATTCTTAAAGTTAATGAAATTCAATTCCAAGCGGAATTAAACCGGAATGTTTTTATTGTGACTTGCACAACTAGTATCCAGTTATAAAAGCGAGAGATTGATGAGAAATGGCGATGAGGGATGATACAATGGGGCAATCATGGCTATTGCCCCCGGATATTAGCGATCTCATACCGGTCAGCCACATCTGCTACCTGGTTATTGCGATCGTGAAGAGGATAGACCTGAGTGGAGTGGAGAAGAAGTATCGGTTTACACCCGGCAATCCCGCATATTCACGCCGGATGTTGCTCAGACTGGTGATCATGGCGTCCATCGACGGTGTATGGTCTTCGAGAAAGATAGCCAAGCTGGCTCAGGAGAACGTGGTCTACATGTATCTAACCGGGAACGAGAAGCCGGACTTCAGAACAATCTGCAACTTCAGAAAGGGGAACAAGGAGCTGATTGAAGAGGTATTCAAGGAGACTGTCACGGTTGCCAAAGCGCTGCAGATACTGAACCTGGGGCATATCTCCACGGACGGGACCAAGATGAAAGCCAATGCCTCAAACAGCTACACACTGAGTAAGGAGGAGCTCGAGGAGATCAGGAGGATAATAGAGCGGGGGATTGCGGTAGATGAAGAAGAGGACAGGCTTTACGGTGATACGAAAGGTGATGAGCTTCCACCAGAATTTGATACACCGGAGAAGCTCCGGAAGAAGATTGAGGAGATTGAAGAAGCCTCTGGCAGGGGATTGAAGAGCGCTGCGAAGAAGATCATCGAGCGGTATGCACAGGGCGATGAGCGAGCTAAGGAAGAGGTCATGGAGCAGCTCGATA
>RXIE01000029.1 GCA_004212135.1 Candidatus Methanophagales archaeon ANME-1-THS
GGAGAAGAGCATCGAGGAGATCATAGCGAAACGGGCAGCGGCAAGGCCCGCTTCAAAAACAGAGAGGACTTGAGCATCCGCGTCGCAGGGGGGAAGAGAGCTCATGGAACGCACGAGACGGGTACCTACCACCTTTTTTGCTCCGGGGATCTTTAAAGATTTTTTAAACTGTTCCAAATATTTTTATTTACCTATACTGTAAGGAAAGTCAACAGGCATGGAGAAACCTCGATCATGCAGGAAGTAGAAAACGCGCTCAGGTTAATGGAGGGTTATACCCTTTTGCTTAAAGGTGCTCCGGGAACGGGAAAGACCACCTACGCGATAACGCTCCTCCAGCGATTATGCAATGGCGATGCGAAAGGGGTGTATATCTCAACTCGAATCGACCCGACCGCACTGTACAGGCAGTTCCCCGGTCTGGAGGAACAGGTTCCCCGGAAGAATGTGATTGACGCGACCCAGTCTGAATTCTCAGAGGCTGAGTCTCAAGTGCTCTACGAGGACCTGACGAGCTTCTTGAGGTCTGTTTACAGCGTGGTTGCAGAGGAGAATGTGACGATTCTTATCATCGATAGCTGGGATGCCGTCTCGTTTCAGATCGGAAAAGGGGATCAGAACATCGAGAAGCTGGAAACGTCTATGCTGGATATCGCTCGAAAGACAAGGACACATCTCATTTTAATAAGTGAATTTACCGCTGAGAAGAGACTTGATTATCTCGTTGACGGTATTTTACGATTTGAGAAGGTACAGATCGATGCTCGAATCGTGCGAAAGGTCTTTATGGATAAGATGCGGGGTATTCAAGTTCCTCACAGTAACTATCCTTTTACCCTCGAAGGTGGGAAGTTCACCCATTTCGTGAGCCCCGCGACCGAATTAGGCAGTGGTCGGCATAAGGTAATCAAGGACCCGCAACTACCCGCAGCGTGTTATTCCACCGGGATAGCGGAGCTTGATCGGATAATTGGTGGCTATCCGAAGGGGGGTTTTGTCCTGTTAGAAATAGCAGATGATAGTATCAGTTGGTCGTATAGACCAATTTTATTCCATACCATCGCCGATTTTTTGCTCAATGACCGTGGCGTGATCTACATGCCTGAGGATGGCTCGTATTCCTCTTCGGTGAAGAAGCTTCTGCTGGATTATGTAGGTGCCGAGGTGCTCGGCAAAAACTTGCGGATGCCAACGACCGCGGAAACTGAAATGGGAGACCAGTGTTTATTCCACGTTGCGTCCGAACTCGAGAGCCTTAACCGCCACTTTGAGATTTATAAAGAGCTAAAGAAGCCGATATTGCATGTCCTCGGCTTAACCAGGCTGAATATCTACTCGGAGGATGAGTTGAGGAGAACGCTTTCAGACGCAGTTTCATGGATGAGAACGACTAATGATGTCTTAATTGGCGTTTTGAAACCTTCTGCAAAGCTGAAGAACGAGATCTGTGAGATGGCTGATGTGCATCTCCGGTTCATACCACTCAACGGCACGCTGAATCTTTATGGTGTGAAGCCGCATACCGTGATCTACAATATCTCGCCTTTGCCTCACCGTAAAGAAGAGGAGGGGTATCACCAGCTCAAGTTCATTCCCTTTGTGTGAGCACTGGCTGGAACCTGCTCTGCTCGACGACCGGTATATCTAAAACCGGAATATACCTCTAATTTTTTTTACACATATCATGAATTATTTTTACGAGTATTGACAGAATTTTGTAACCCTGATATAGCTATATAAGCCATTCGACTGATCTACTTATCAAAGAGAGACGGAGAGAACGTGGAAGAATACTGGAGAACAATCCTACAATTCGGGAAAAAGGGAGATGGAGCAAGGAAGGAGGAACGTGAAGAGGAGCAAGAACCCCCGGTCAAGAATGCGATACACGAGCAGACCGGGGTAGAGCTCGAGCGATATTCCGTGAATGAGCCCTATGCAGAGATCAGAATTGTCAACTCTTCACCACCGCTCTACGAAGTACTGGAGCCTGAATTATCGATCGGTGAGGAGGAGTTATTACAGGAGATCAAAACCTACCTCTACGAGACGATCGACCTTAGTTTCGCCCGTGTTCCGGACCACGATCAGTTCCTGAGGGAGAAGGTAGAAGCTCTGATTGGAGATTTAGGCATACCAGTGAGCCCTCAGAGATTGGACACGCTCATGTATTACGTCAAGCGTGATTTCATTGGCTATGGTAAGTTAGATCCGATCATACGAGATAAGATGGCTGAAGACATCTCGGCTGATGGCCCGGGAATCCCGCTCTATGTCTATCATCGACGATACGGCTCGATCGAAACGAACGTTACATTTGATAAGACGGACTTAGATGCCATGATTTATAAATTGGCACAGCGCGGTGGCAGACACATCTCGATGGCAAAACCACTCCTGGATGCTTCGCTCCCCACCAAGGATCGATTACAATTGAGCATCGGCAACGAAATAACGACAAGAGGTTCGACGTTTACCATCCGGAAGTTTAAGGAGATACCAATTACGCCGATCGAGCTTATCGATTATGGGACGTTCTCGGTAGAGATGATCGCGTATCTCTGGATGGCGGTCGAACATGGCTCGAATATACTCATTTCCGGTGGGACTGCGTCGGGGAAAACCACGGTTTTAAACGCTATTTCAATGTTTATACCCCCGGAAAGTAAGATTGTATCCATCGAGGATACCCGGGAAATAAATCTCCTGCACCAGAATTGGATTCCCGCGGTGACCCGCGAGGCAGAAGAAGGGGGGCGTTCAATCGACATGTTTACTTTGTTACGAGCTGCGCTCAGGCAACGGCCGGAATATATCCTGGTCGGTGAGGTGAGAGGACAGGAAGCATACACACTCTTCCAGGCGATGGCAACCGGGCACATCACGCTGTCAACGGTCCACGCGGATTCCGCGGATGCGATCGTAAAACGGCTGACCAAGCCACCAATTGATGTGCCCCTGATGCTGCTCGATAGCCTGGACATCATACCGATCCAGAGGGCGGTGAAGGTGGGAAATCGAAGGGTGAGGAGATGCACGCAAATCATGGAAGTAACCGGTATTGATTTTGATAATGAGTCGCTCAAAACGAACGAACTCTTCAGTTGGCGACCGGATAAATTCATATTCTCGAAAGAATCGAATGTCTTCGTCGAGATCATGGATTCGCTCAACATGGACGAGCATGAATTGTCAGAGGAGTTTGCACGCAGGGCCAAAATTCTGGAGTGGATGCTCAAGACGGGTATGAATGACTTCGAGTCGCTCAGCAAGATGATCTTCGAGTATAGCCTAAACCCGGGCGATATAGAAAAACAAATTGAGGATGAACATGGATCTCCATGAGCTCGCATTCGGTCTATTTGGCGAGTATTTCAGGAAGAGAAGAGCGAAATTCAGTTCAGTACGAGAGCATCTTCTGAAAGCGCGGATATACGTGCCGGTGGAGCGATGGCTCTCAAATGCGGTTCTTTATGCGCTTATAAGCGCGATTGCGGCCCTCAGCATCTATCTCCTCCTGAAGAGCATACTCAAGGTTCATTTCTCGGCTCCTCTTCCCTCAGACCTCACGTCTCCTGCTGAGTTAGGTACAGCGGGCGCCTTTTCTTTTCCGTTTGGGTTCATCGACTTCGTGCTCATGCTCATGGTTATTCTAATCGCCTTCTTTTCGGTCTTCTTCAGCTTTTATTTCTTCCCGAAGATCAAGGTGTGGGAACGACGAGGGAGAATAGAAGCGTTTCTCCCTTATGCGATCGGGTACATCTCCTCGATGGCGTCCATTGGAGTGATTCCCTATGAGATATTCAAGAAGCTCTCGGAGATGGAGGGCAGCTACGGCGAGGTGAGCATGGAAGCAAAGCAGATCGTGCGCGATGTCGAAGTGCTCGGCTTTGATTTTATCACCGCACTGAGAAACCTGACCACGCTGACAGCTTCCCTCCAGATGAAGTCGTTCTTGCAAGGGGCGGTCACGACCGCGCTCTCCGGCGGTGAAATGGGTCCGTACTTCATCAACGCAGCGAAGCAATATATGGAGGACCGGAGGAGGAAATACGGGGATTTTATCACCATGCTCGGTCTCTTTGCCGAGTTTTATGTGGTGGGACTGGTTGCCGCGCCACTCCTGATCATGGTGGTGATGGCGATCATGTGCTTCCTCGGCTCAGCTTCTCTCGCAACGCTTGCAGCAATCGTGTACATCATTATCCCGCTTGGTTCTGCGGGGTTTATCTTTTTGATTGGTCTGTATTCGTGAGGCGTTATAACAATGGCGGATGAGATTCTGGAGAAACTGGCGAAGAAGAAGAGAAAGAAGGACCTCATGAGCTTCTTCAGGGACCCTATGGGGTTCATCCGGGCTAACCCGGTACGATTGAGCTACCTATCAGGGGCTCTTGGCGGATGCCTCGTGCTCATCTCTTATCTCACCGATTTGGAGTTTGTTGCACCGTATGATGCGTACATCTTAGCGGGTATCGTGGCGTTCATGCCCCCAGCGTATTATAGTTACAGTGAACAGAAGAGGATCAAGAAAGCCGAAGATGCGTTCCCTGATCTGCTCCGTGACCTTGCACAGGCGAAGCGAGCGGGGCTCTCACTGATCGATGCGGTTACACTTACGACGGAAGGGGATTATGGAGTGCTCACCGAGGGTATGAGAAAGATTGCCGCCCAACTCACCTGGGGTGTCCCGATCGAGGATACCCTGCAGATGTTTGCGAAGCGATATCCGACACGAATCATCAAACGTTCGATAGAAATGATCATCGAGGGCTACAAGACCGGAGGCGAGGTCGGTGAGGTACTCAAGATCGCGGCGGATGACGTTATGGAGTTGAAATCGCTGGAGAAGAGAAGGACCGCAGATATGAGCCCGTATGTAATGGTCTGCTACGTTACCTTCTTTGTCTTCTTGGGCGTCTTACTGGTACTCTATCACTCGTTCATCCCGACGATGGTGGAAGCAGGTGAAGCTGTTGCTGAATCTGGAGCTACTGGACGGGGTGGCGTGATGATCAGAGGCGTAGATGTGGAGACCCTGAAGATGCTCTTCTTCCATTGCGGGATTATCCAAGGAGTATGTTCAGGATTAGTAGCGGGGAAGTTAGGAGAAGGTAAAGTCATCGCGGGATTAAAGCATGCGATTATCCTGGCATCAGCGGCATTTGGACTCTTTGCTATCCTGAAGATTATGCCCCTGTAAGTCAGACTCGAAGAACGTGATTCATACTTGGAGTTTAACCTCAACCTCGGTCTTTTCCAGATACAGGATCACACCTTTCTTCAAGTCGACCTTCACCGTATTGCCCGTACTATTGATACTGTAGAATGAAGCGTCCAATCCCGCATCTTGAAACTTCCTCGTAAACCAGGTACTCCAGACCTGGGGATACTCGGTAGTAAGGGCGAGCGTCAAATTAGGATATTGCAAACTGCCCGCGAGTAAATTGTAGCTCTTGAAGGTGCTCGCCACTGACGCCGTTGATGCTCCGGAGGATGAATAGTTGCTACCGGTCAAATTTATGAGTGAGATTTTTAATGCCGATTTGCCACTCGCGTTCGTAATTATAATGGGTGGTTCCTGGAGCATAAAGCCCCCCTCTTTTTGGAACTTAATGACCGAACCGTGCTCATACACAAGCTTCTGGTTGGGATAATACAGGTAGTTGGAGCTGAATTTGATGCTTCCTGAGGCGGTTGCGAGCGTAGGACTTTGGGGAGCGAAGGAATAATTGACTTTGAACTTGGTCAACGCTGGAGTAAAAGCGTCATCAACAGTTGACAGGTCCGCCCGGAATTGAATGTACTGATGTCCAACCGGAGAAACAGAGCTTACACCCCGCACATCAATTTTATTCGTCCCATCTTTCGAGGTGAGCGCCGGACATGCCTCCCAGGGAGTTGCATGAACCATGCTTTGATTCCAATCAGTTCTGACTTTCAGACCAATCGTTTGACCGCTTAACACAGTATCCCAGATCAGCTCGCCATACGAGACGCTCTCATTTCCCGTATTATACACCGTGGAGACGAAGTACCCGGACTTATAATAAAGGCCTCCAGAAGGGGGGGTATAATCGTCTTTGCTATCCCAAATAGTACCGTCAGATCCGGTATTTCCCGTACAGCCACCCGCCCCCCCTGCCCCTGAATTCGCTGACCAATCTTTATTCGAGGTCAATTGATCATAAAATACCTTGATTCGTCCCCCACCACCTCCTCCACCGCCATCACCACTACTCCCCACACCTTGCCCTCCCTTACCGCCATTTGCAGAGAGCTTGCCGGTGATCGTAACGTGTCTGCCACTTATCAGAATGCCGCCCCCGCTGCCTCCACCACCGCCGCCCGCATCACCACTTCCCGCGGCACCATCCGCACCATTGACAAAGATGGCTCCCGCAATGGTTATCGTCTCGGCATCCAGCCAGACAGCTCCACCACCCGCACCGCCCGCACCCGCAGTTCCATATTCCGGGAGATCTGTATAGATACCACCTGCCCCCCCTGAGCCCATGTAGAGCGTGCGGTCTTGCTTGTTATCATAGGTTGCTCCTCCCAATCCTCCATACGATGGGCAACCGCCTATGCCACCTCCACCACCATAGCCCCCACCACCCCCGCCATTGCCATAATAATATCCGGCTGTGGGTGGATATCCACGACCAGTGCCAAACCCTGCTGCTCCCTTGAGACCACCCGGACTCCCACTGCCATTCGCGTCTATCTTTGAGCTAGCATCGATGGTGATGCTGGTGGCGAAGATCTTCAAAACCCCCGTATTTGGTTTCACGTATAAGACACTGTTATTGGTGAGGGTGACCTCAGTGTAGTAATACACATACGGGGAGATTAAGCCCCCGGATAGTTCCATTTGCGTATTATCCAGGATTAAATTCGCTGCGGTCGGCGCTGCAAGCCGTACCATGCCAAAAGACGTGTCCACCCGTTTGGAGTTATTTTGATCGCAATACTCGGTGAAGGTGAGACTTGCATTAGGAATTGTCCAATTCCCGCCTGCACTGCCGCTTCCCACAACGGGAACGATGACCTCGAGTTGTTCCGCTCCTGGATCGAAGAGCAGGTTTGCACCGGGTGATGAGCCGGTGAGGATCGAGGCTTTATCAGGCGCCATTGTTATGGTCGCTGTTCGCTCAAACTCCTCGCCTTTTAGACCATCAATGAGCACTTTGAGTTTTGAGAAGTCATCGGCGACGGCGGCGGTATGTTGAGCTTCGTTATCCTTCGTCCATGCCGGGATTTGGGAGGCAAGATAGATACTCGATACGGAGAGAAGGATACCCATAATCAAGACGACGCCGATCATCTCAGCCTGTGCAGCCTCGGCTCGGGTGAAGTTTTTAGCTCGCCGCGTCATGCTCTGCTCTCACTTCTCGGTTGAGCGCGGATCAATAAAAAGCTATAGACATTCGATAGAAATATGACTAATATATATCAATTATTTTGAAAACATTAGATGAATACCTCCTTCACGTATGATGGTAAGATATGGTGAGAACCGCGATTCCGTACGTATTTATACCCTCACCTCAACTTCGGTCTCTTCAAGATACAAAGTAACACCCTTCTCGAGGTCGAGCTCCATCATAGTGGCCGTACTATTGATACGGTAGAATGAAGCGTCACATCCAGCATCTTGAAACTTCCGGGTGAACCACGTACTCCAGACCGAAGGATACCCCGTGGTAAGGTTGATTCGCAGTTTAGGGTACTGCAAACCGACCGCAATTACCTTGTAGCTCTTAAAGGTACTTGCTACGGACTTCGTCGTGGAGCCTGAGTAAGAATAATGAGCACCAGTCAAATTTACGAGCGAGATAGTTAAGGAGAGACTGCCACTCTCATTCACGATCGTAATGGGCGGTTCTCGAAGCATAAAGCCGCCCTCTTTTTGCGATTGAATCACCGCACCGTGCTCATACACGATCCGCTGGTTGGGGTAGTACAGATAATGGGAGCTGAAAGTGAGGCTTCCTGAAGCGGTTGCGAGCGGTGGACTTTGAGCCCCGAAGGAATAATTGACCGTGCAGGTGGTCAACGCCGGGGTCTTCGTGTCATCATCGGTTGAGAGGTCCGCCCGGAATTGAATGTACCGATGTCCAACCGGAGAAACTGAGCTTACACCCCGCAAATCAATTTTGTTCGTGCCTTCTTTTGATATGAGTGCCGGGCATGCCTCCCAGGGAGTTGCAGTAGCCATGCTTTGAGTCGAATCAGTTCTGACCTTGATATCAAGCGATTGACCACTTAATGCCGCACCCCAAGTCATATTGAGATACCACACGCTCTCATTTCCAGTATCATACACCGTGGAAACGAAATACCCGGATTTATAATACTGACCTCCGGAAGGAGGAGTGTACCCGCCTTGAATCTTCTCCATAGTACCTTGTGCTCCGTTGCTCCCGGACATCTGACCTGATGCTCCTCTCCCCGCTCCGCTGACCAAACTTCATTCGAGACTAACTGATCATAAAATACTTTGATTCGTCCTCCTCCTCCGCCTCCTCCTCCATCACCCTGATTACCACAACCCTGCCCTCCATTGCCACCTCGTGCAGAAAGCGTGCCGGTGATGGTAACTGATCGTCCACTTATCAGAATGCCACCGCCACTCCCTCCGCCGCCGCCGCCAGTATTACCCGTTCCCGCTTCACCATCCGCACCATTGGCAAAGATGGCTCCCGCAATATTTATCGTCTCGGCATCCAGCCAGACAGCTCCACCACCTGCACCACCCGCACCCGGGGTTCCCTGCGGGTCCTGAGAGTGATAGGTACCCCCAGCGCCCCCTGAACCCATGTAGAGCGTGCGGTCTTTCCTACTATCATAGGTCGTTCCTCCTGCTCCTCCTTGATTTCCACCGCCCTTGCCACCTCCACCACCGTAGCCCGCACCGCCTCCCGCATTGCCCCAATTGCCAGTTGTTGACGGCGGGTATCCACGACCAGTGCCAGACCCCTGTGCTTCCCGGGCACCACCTGGGCTCCCACTGCCATTCGCGTCTATTTTTGAGCTGGCATCGATGGTGATGCTGGTGGCGAAGATCTTCAAAACCCCCGTATTTGGTTTCACGTATAACACACTGTTATTGGTGAGGGTGACCTCATTGTAGTAATACACATACGGGGAGATCAAGCTCCCGGATAGTTCCATTTGCGTATTATCCAGGATTAAATGTGCGGTGGTAGGCGCCGCAAGCCGTACCATGCTAAAGGACGTATCCACCTGTTTGGAGTTGTTTTGGTTGCAATACTCGGTGAAGGTGAGAGTTGCATTGGGAATTGTCCAATTTCCGCCCCCACTACCTCCTCCTCCAACGGGAATGATGACCTCGAACGCTTCCGCTCCTGGATCGAAGAGCAGGTTTGAGCCGGGTGGTGAGCTGGTAAGGATCGAGGCTTTATCAGGTGCCATTTTTATGGTCGCTGTTCGCTCAAACTCCGCGCCTTTTAGAGTATCAATGAGCTTTTTGAGTTGTGAGAGGTCATTGGCGACGGCGGCTACGTGTCGAGCTTCGTTATCCTTCGTCCATACCGGGATTTGGGAGGCAAAATACATGGTCGACGCGGAAAGAAGAATACCGAGGATCATGACAAAGCCAATCATCACCGCCTGTGCATCGTCGGGTTTGAAGAGTTCTTTTTTTATCCGCTCCATACTCTGCCCTCAGTTCTCGGTTGAGCACGGAGCCATAAAAACCTATAGGCATTTGATAGTAATATACCAGATATTTAGCAATTATTTTGAAATAATGATAAAATTTAAATGAATATACGGTCACTTATGATGGTGAGATATGGTGAGAGAATACAATTCGGTCGTGTTTGCGCAGACACCGCTCTTGAAGTCACAGTTAGAAGAGCTCAAACGACTCACGGGTACCACCTCGACGAAAGATGCACTCCAGGCGGCTGTAAACCATTACCTCACCTGTCCCCTGATCCCGGAAGGAGGAGAAAGAGAACGAGCAAAAAGAGGAAGGAAGTGGAGAGAAGAGCTGCAAAAAGAATGGTGGTGTTCTCCAGAAGAAGCGCGTAAAAAGAGTTTAGGAGGTGAGAAGAGCAAAAAATGGAAAGAAGGGGCAACGGAAGAACCTTAATGAAGGACGAGCGCGGGGTTTCGCCAGTTATCGGTGTTATTCTGATGATTGCAATCACCGTGGTCATTGCAGCAGTTGTCGCTTCGTTCGCTTATGGCATCATCGGCGGCGTGGCAACAGCGCCGAACTCAGCCCTGATCTTCGAGAATGCTGACTTAGGTAAGACAAATATAACCCTGGTCCACCACGGCGGCGATTCGGTTACCAATGCATTTACCGGCTCCACCCCCAGTGATTGGGGTGATATGAGAGTAAAACTCAATGGAGTGGATATTATCTGGAGAGCAAATGTTACGGTCGGCGGAGATACTGACCCCAACTTTGAGAGCGGTGAGCAGTTAAGAATCAAAGTCCCACCGCTTGCATCGGGCGATACTATTAGCGTGATCTACGTTCCAACAGGGGACATCTTGCAACGAGTGAAGGTGGCATAGAGAGGCGCAAGTAGAGAAAAAAAAGGGGAAAGAAGTGGGATGAATGCCTACCCGGGATAATACGATCCTCTGGTCTTCGAGCAGTGCGAGTCGTGGTGCCTCAGTCATTGCGGAAGTGCTCCTGATCGCGATGGTGGTGATACTGGCAGCGGTAGTATCAGCTTTTACGTCAGGACACGTCATGGATGAACTCAATAACCCTTCTGTTTCGATCTTAATCGAAGATGCAGAAGCAGGGTCATCGAATATCACCATAGTTCATCTCGGCCGGGATACCGTGAAAGATGCGTTTGCACCCCCCTCACAACCTTCATACGTCGTGAATGCCTCGGTATTTGCAAATATTCAGGTAAGGATCAACGGTTCGATCTACGAAGGGTGGGCAGCGCTGAACGCGGCAGAGATCACAAAGACTGGCTTTGAGGTTGGTGATGAACTGGAGCTGGGTTTGGCTCGGACTGGACGCTTTTTCCCGGAGATAGCATTACGGTGGTCTATGTGCCCACCGGCCGGGTATTGGGATGGTGGGATGTAACATAAAACGATAAAATGGATGAGAAAGAGGAGAAGGACGAACTGGAAGAGGATAGAAGAGAAGAACCTGCACGTGCGGAGTTGGTAAAGGGATTCGGCGTACCCCTTATACCCAAGGAGATCATCAATTTCTTCTCCGACGCGCAGGGAAAAACCTTGCTGGTAAAAGGACCGCCGGGGACCGGAAAGACTGCCTTCGCTTTTTCGCTCTTACACCGCACAAAAGGCACTGGTGTGTATCTCTCTACCCGAGTAGACCCCGAGACCCTCCATGAACAGTATCCCTGGGTGAGAGATGAGATCCCCCATGAGAACATCGTTGATGCCACACAATCCGAACGGCCCGAGAGTTCATCGACTGAAAAATCCAAAGGCTTCGTCTTAAAAGCGCTCAAATATACCGACGTCCCGGAATTCCTCAAGGCGGTTTATAGCAGGACAGAAGGGTTAAGAAAACCCATTGTCATCATTGACTCCTGGGATGCTGTTATTTCTCATACCGGATACCATGACCCGCAGGATAGAGAGAAATTGGAGAATAATCTCTGTGATTTCGCCCGGAAGACCGGGACGAGGATCATCTATATCGTGGAGTATACCGAGCTGAAGCCACTTGATTACCTCGTCGATGGCATCATTATGACCAAAGGCGAGATAGAGGAGGAGCGAAGAGTAAGAACCCTCTCACTGCTCAAACTGCGTGGCTACGCCATAAAACATCCGGTGTATCTCTTTTCACTCCATAACGGGATGTTCAGATGCTTCTCCAATTTCAGACCCATGATAGAGCACCCAAGGGTGCCTGAGCCTATACCTGATCCTCAGGTGAACGATTCACGGATCACCACCGGAATAAAGGATCTCGATGCGATTATCGATGGTTATGGCAGCTTTAATCTCTTTTTAACGGATTACCGCCCCTACGAACTGTTAATGCAGGCAGCTGCGATAAATTCCTTAAATCTCGGCAGAGGAGTGGTATTCACCTCCTCCAAACACTCTGAGTTGATCAATAAGATACTACCCTTCGTCGATTCGAAGTATCAGGGCAACCTCACGATCATTGATGTCCATAAAAGCGAGATCAATGAAACGTACGAGGTCGCTAAACACATTCACCAGTTCAATAAGAAGGTCGCGGATTTTAACGAACGGATAGGTGACAGGAAGAAGATGGCTTTTTTTAATTTCGATGAGATCGAACGGGGGAGGAAGGAAGAGATGGTAAAAGAGATAATCAT
>RXIE01000030.1 GCA_004212135.1 Candidatus Methanophagales archaeon ANME-1-THS
GCCCATCGTTCCCGTATAAGATATGCGATAGATTTATATAAAACTTTTGGCTACAATGTAATGTACCCGCTTGATATTCCGTGTATTTAATCCAAAGCGGGCTTCGAAAATAAGCCGTTCAGTCCTATACTATCTACCAATATCATATTTAACCGTACTAATAAAGAGAAAGAGAGCCCGATGGTCATTCCATTTGGTATACCAAGCAAGAGGAACAGTATCGCTGTTGCACCTTCCATAAGTCCTAATCCTGAAATAGTTAGTGGAACAAACCTGAGAATAGTAATTAAAGGATGGAGAAGGAAATAGGCTAAAAAACTCAATTCTGTCACACCAAGAGCTAGACCTAGAAGTTGCCATTGAACAGCAAGAAGAATCCAACAGATGAGATATATGCCAAGGATAATAAAAATACTGCCCTTTAAATGAAAACTATTCACCTTCATTTCGTCGAACTGATGCTTAAATTTCCGCAAGAGTGGGATCTTGGCAAGCACATTAGATGAATATGATTCACTCGTCCATACTATCCACAGTATTGCAATACCCAGAGCAAAAAAAATACTTCCTCCAATACAGAAAGGTACCAAAACGTTCGCACGTATATCTGAGGATATTACCGTAATAAAGAATACCACACCAATAGTGCCTCCAACAACTTTCAGAATAAATTCTATTCCTTGCGGGGCAAGGATGGCAGCCATACCCTTTGCAATACTGCAATTCGTGCGGTTCTTCAAAAAATAAGGGACGAGAAAAAAACCCGCACTTCCGGGCGTGACATCTGCGGTCAGCATACCCGCGATGTGCGCGAAGAAGGAATGAGAAAACCGGATTTTATTTCCCATTTTTCTAAGCAGGAAGGATAGACGATATGCCATGAAAAAATGGTAGCATGAGTAAGAAGCCGCAGCGAGCACGAATAGTAAAATATTCGCTTCTCTTATTGCTTTTAAAACTTCATGAACGTCTATTTCGTAAAAAAGAAGTGCAAGTATCGCTAGTCCTATAAGAACTTGGAAGACTCGTCTTTTTTTATTCATGAATCTTTCTTTAGAATAGAAAGCTTAATGGGAGAAATAATTTTTTCTTTTAGTACAGGTTTTCTTTTGTAAAAAGAAAAAGTGTTGCGGAGGTTGCCGAGAGGACAAAGGCGTGAGGTTCAGGTCCTCATCCTGAAGGGGTTCGGGAGTTCGACTCTCCCCCTCCGCATGGTTAATTCCACGCGAAGAGAAGAGACCAGAGACTCAGCTCGTTTTGAGGCTCATCGCGGCTCGCACATAGTTCTCTGCGCATGCTCGGCAAAGGAATGATTTGTAAATGCCGGAACTCACCTTCTGAAACTCAACCTTCTTTTGGTTGCACAGATCGCATCCTTTGCGAACCACCGCTTTCTTCGCCGCTTCGTTCAATTCGGTAATGACCGCATACTTCCATTCAAAAGGGAATGCCAGCGGAGACTCCAGATGCGGTTCCTGTAATTCCGCCTTCGGTGAGATAGCATCACCGCTCCCCTTGGAGGAGGTGTGTTCGCAGGTATCAAGTGTTACCTGTTTTGTTCCTGCCATTATTCACCTTCTAAAGAAGAAAGGGTTATATAAAATTTTCGATCACTGGAAGACCAGTTTCCGCACCAGCAACATCCCACCCACACAAAGACCGGTAAAGGTGGAAGGAACGCCGATTCACCTGGTGAACCACGGAAGAACAATCCAGCCTTCAATGACACACCATACCTTCACGATTGATGCAAACCCAACTTTGAGCACATCATACCTCAATCTATCCGACATTCGAGCTACAGCCCCGAATGGTACAGGGAAGAAAGGATATAGCAAACGGTATCATTTATGCACCGGGAATCTCGAAACCACCAGCTTCAGCGGATAAAATCCTGCGTTTCATAATACCCCGCCTCATTCAAAATCCTTACGACATCCTCATTTCCAAGGTCATACCAGTTGTGATAGGCGTCCGCAACGGCGAATGTCCTCCCCCCGCGAATATTCAGGCAGAAGATTCTGTCAACTTCAGTACTAATCAAATCGATAGCACTCGTCGAGGCAGTTGGAACAGAAACGATAATCTCCTTTGGACCCTGTTTCTTCAGCGAGGACGCTGCTACCAGCATTGTAAATCCGGATGCTAACCCATCATCCACCACGATTACCGTTTTACCACTGATATCAGGAAACGGCTTAGCCCTCCGGAACATCGTTAATCTCTTCTCAATCTCCTTTTTTTCCTCCTCAATGCAGCGTTCAACCTCTTCTCCCCGCAGTCCGAGATGATTTAAGAGCAGCTCGTTAAAAAAGAGCGTGCCATCCCACGAGAGCGCACCAAAACCCGCTTCTCTGTTCCAGGGTATATGAATTTTTCGGATCACCAGAATATCAACGGGGAGGTGTAACCGCTTCGCGAGTACCACTGCTACTGGAACTCCACCGGCAGGTATAGCGAATAGAAACGCATCCTTTCCCTCATACTCCTTCATGCGTTCCGCCAGTAGAATACCTGCATGCGTACGATCTTCAAATACAAACCTTTTATTCCTTAATCGTGGATCTTCAAGTAGTTCAGGATCAGATGTCATTATCCCCCTATCCGTGTAGTTCTATCAGTCTGCGCTTTACATCCTCGGCATGCCCTTTGACCTGCACCTTCGGCCACAGGTGTGCAATGCTCCCTTCGGGGTCTATCAAAACCGTGCTCCTCACCACGCCCCAGAACTCTTTGCCATATAACTTCTTCCGCTGCCACGCACCATATCGTTCGAGAACCTCGTGTTCCGCATCGCTCAATAAGGTTACCCTGAGCTTCTGCTTCTGAACAAACTTCTGATGGCTCTGCACCGAATCCGCACTCACGCCAAGAACGACGGCGTTCAACTTGGTAAACTCATCGAGGGCATTCGTGAACTCCACCGCCTCACGAGTGCAGCCCGAGGTATTGTCCCGGGGATAGAAGTAAAGAACGACCCATTTGCCTTTAAAGTCACTCAAGCAGATCTCCTTATTGTCCGTATCGGGTAAGCAGAAACTCGGTGCCCGATCTCCCACAGTCAACTTTCCGCTTTGTGCATGCATATGAACACTCACTCCCTGACGGGTTTTATAATTCTTACTTGTATATAAGAGATTGATCAAAGTTCTCTTAATAAGCGTTCTATCCGCTGACGACACGTGAATGGACGTGACCCTGAGAGTTCCATACCCTTATTTACGAACGTCTAAAGAGAAGACTAAGGGAGAACGATGCGTTACGAAGAATGGAATTGAAAGCTCTTGTTGTAGATCTGGACGGCTCGGTCTATCATGGAGATCAGCTTATTGAGAAGGCGGATGAAGCTCTGAACCTGCTTCAGAAGAGCTATAAGATACTTTACCTCACCAATAACTCCACAGGCACCAGAGCGGATTTCGCACGAAAATTAGAGCACCTGGGCATCCCCTGTCAGAAAGACCAGATTATTTCCTCCGGTTATGCCGCCGCACGATACCTCAAAGAACAGTATGAGGGAAGCAGCGTGTATCTGATTGGTGAACACGGGCTGAAACAGGAACTGCTTGAAGAGGGATTACACCTATGCGCTACTGGTCCGTGCGATATTGTCCTCATAGGGCTGGATAACGATTTCAATTATGAAAAAATGAATATTGCATTAAGCCACCTTTTAAAGGGCGCTATCCTCATTGCAACGAATACCGATCCCGTTTTGATCACGAAAGGGGCGATTGTACCGGGTGCCGGTGCATTAGTCGCTTCGATTGAAGCAGCAAGCGGTAAAAAAGCCATGGTGACCGGAAAACCCAGTGCATTTATTACTGATCTTATCGTAACCACCTTGCGGGTAAAGCCGCACGAGATCCTCATCATCGGTGATAATCTCCAGACCGATATTCTCATGGGGATTAAAAGCGGAATGCGAACTGCCCTTGTGCTGACGGGTGTATCAAAACTGAGCGATATCGAACACTTCCAAATTCGGCCTGATTATATCTTTAAATCCATTGCCGAAGTTCCACTCAGGTTAGCAGAGGGAAGGGACAATCAGTCTTCCTCTCCATTATCCGACGAAAAAGGGAGAGAGAGTAGCGTTGAAAAGTAAGAAGAGAGGGTGATCATGGTTCACCTGTACCTTGCGCCCTTTGCCAAAACTGCGTCTATCCGGTGTGAGAAAAACAAAATTCTTTTACCCCGCGAAATAAGATAAAAGTGGTGAGAAGTATGGCGGAAAAACCAACGATACGACTGAGGTATAAATTGAGTAATTGGGAAATCGAGGTTGAGGGCGATGTGGATTTGATCAAGGAGGTGGTTTCAGAGATCAAAAAGAAAGAACTACCTCCCTATGGCGGTATGGATGTGAACCGTGTGGCACCCGGACTCTATACCTGACTCAGAGAGAGGGAACCCTGGACGCACGAAGTCCCTATGTTCCATGCACCACACCAACGCCTGAGAGCTACAGCTTCACCAAAAAATTCGCCACTTGTACGCACACGTCCATGAAGGAAGAAATCACGGGGATTAAAGTCTGCAGGATCGACAAGCCACAGCACTGCAGAATAATCGAGCGCCTCAATACGTTCGTCGTAAAAGTAGAGATCAATGGCAGGTATTACCGTGCGTACCTGAACAACACTGGAAAACTCTCTGAATTTCTGATCCATGGTAGAAAAGCGTTCTGTTTCAAATTGCCCAATCGAGGTAAGACGGATTTCAGGCTGTTTGCGATAGAAGAGCGTGAGTTAGGAGCGCTTATTGATACCCACCTGCAAATGGCTGTCTTCGAAAAGGCCGTGGACCGAACCCTTATTCCGTGGCTTACGGGATTCCAGATCCTCAAGCGAAACGTGACGTTGGGTGCATCGCGGATCGATTATCTCCTGAACTGCCATGGAGAAGCGGTTTATCTCGAAGTAAAAAGCGCGGTTCTGAGAGAGCGTGAATATGCCCTGTATCCCGATTGTCCCTCTGCGAGGGGGAGGAAGCACCTAAAAGAGCTCACAAGGCATGTGAACCAGGGCGGGGAAGCGATCGTACTGTTTATCGCCGCATTGCCGGAGGTCAAGGCGTTCAAACCAAATAAACATGCGGATTCAAAGCTCTATGAGGATCTTATAACTGCTTACGAAGCAGGAGTCGAGTTCAGAGCTATCAGCTTCTTCTATAATCCCAAAGACGCCTCGGTCTATCTCTATAATTCTGATCTTGAGGTGAACCTTACTTGACGTATCACAATCCGTGAACGTTACCGAAGAGGCACTGAAGCATTTCGGAAAAGATATAAATCATGGTTTGCGTTTTAGTAGACTATGGATATACGGCGGCTAAGATGTTTTATTCCGGTCGGTGGCGAGGCGAAAAGGTTAAAGCCACTCACGTATGATATAGCAAAGCCCTGCGTGAGGTTCCTGAATAGGCCGCTTATCGAGTTCGCGATGGCGACACTCGCTGAACAGGGTGTTCGAAACTTCATCTTTGGTGAGCGCGGGTATACGAATTATACCAACCTCTTCGATCAGTATGGCGAAGGAATTGGGTTCTCCGCGAAATACCGGATCGAACCGCGATAGCACATCAAACATCAGCCCAATATGGATGATCTGGGAAGTGCGGATTCCTTGAGGCTCAATCTTGATTATTACGATGTTCGTGACCCGGTTCTCGTGATACAGGGTGATAACCTCTTTACCATCGATCTCAACGACTTTATCAAAACCCATGAAACCAAGGGAGCAGTTCTCACCATCGCCCTATCAGTGGTCGACAATGTAGAGGAATATGGCATTGCCGAGCTGGATACCGATATGAGGATTAAGCGATTTGTTGAAAAGCCCTCAGCCGCTGAAGCACCGAGTAAGCTTGCCAATGCGGGCATCTATCTCCTCTCACCAGAGATCAGGAGGATAGTTAACGATGAGGAGCTCAAAAAGATCGTGGACGAACGGCGTAGGTTCGATTTCGGGTTTGATTTCATCCCGTACCTGGTGGATAAAGGATTCCCCGTCTACGGGTATACGCTCAACGTCTGGTATGATCTTGGCACCCCCGAGCGATATCTGAAGAGCATGCATGAGGTCCTCCATGGCGCGATGAATATCCGGATCCTCGAGGAAAGAATTGCGCCCGGCCGAAATATCTGGGTTCAGGGTTACAGTGAGGAATCCTTCAAGCGGAGAGAAGAGATAATCAGGAAATATAACGAGCGTAAGTTGTTCATCGATGGTGCTGCTCTTATTGGCAGGCACACGAGGATCGGCGAGCATTCTCGAATTTCTGATTCAAACATCGATAATTTTTGCATACTCGGTGAGCATGTTACCGTAGAACGGTCGGCGATTATGGATGCAGTACGAATCGGAGACCATGCACAGATAACCGACAGCATTATAGGTCGGAAAGTGGTGGTCGAATCTACCCACGAAAACCCTACGGTTATCAAGTCAACGTCAGTGATTGGCAATGCAGTCCAACTTGAGAAGGGGTGCAGGCTCGTACGGACCAGAATCAATCCCGGATTGAAGATCCCACCGGGCATGAGCTACACCGATCAATTTCTGCAAACCTACGAAGATATCGTTGAACGCGCAACCTAACCGATCGGCATCACCGAACGCTCTCTTCAGGGTGTAAAAAGCTTGTATTTGGTGTTCTCGTTCACTATCTCCTCTTCTATTCTCTTTGCAATGATCTTTTCAGGGTGATGAAGCCCTTTTACTCTTCCAGTAAGTTCTTCGAAGTCGGCAAAAGACCCTTTCTTACGCTCTTCTAATACCGCCCACATCAATTTCTTTCCTATTCCGGGCAGCAAATCGAGCGTGTGTAATCGTGTGGTGATGGGCTTTGCTTCGTTAAATGCCTGTATGAACCGTTTCTCATCCTCCTTGACGATCATCTCTAATACATACGGCAGTTCGAGCCTGGCAGTGGGGGTCAATTCCTTATGTCTAATTCGCCGAATAACGTGATCGATCGCCTCCCGCTCGCCTTCGCCAATATAGACGCGCTCATACAGCGCAGGGATTTTATTCTTCTTCGGTGAAAGCTCAATCAAGACGAATTTAGCTTCACCAACAGCCTGAACGAGTGGTTTCTTCTGATATACCGGTCGAGGGTCATCAGGATGTCCATAGGGTAAATAATCGAGAACTCGTGCATACGTCTCCCGCATCTTTACCTTGCCACTCGCCCTTTCCTTCTCTAACCTGCTCCTTCTTTCATATTCAAGCCCTTTCATCCCTAGTTCACCCCAAATAGATCTTATAAAAACTTCACTCATTCAGCAATTATTCATACTTGATAACACAATCGAGTATCTTCTCGATATCCGACTCGGTGAGGGTAAATCGTTCTTTTGCATAGATAGCGCGTACCTCATTTGCGCTCTTGGGCATCAAATCGGCAATCCGTACCGCGATCTCTTCTTTCATCTTTGCGAGTCCGAGGAGCTCTTTTATCAGCGCCCTTGAATCTTCCGCTTTGAGTTTAGCGAACTTTGAGGTATGTTCATAGGCTTTTCGCCGCTCATACCGTATCTCCTCCTCTTCCTCACCCTCTTTCGGCTCTTTTACCTCACCGCTCGGCTTGAGAGCAGCTAATATCTCCTTCGATTCTGCGAGGGTCAAGACTTTCTCATCGAGTATCTCCTTTACGATCATGTTCCCTTTTTCCCGCTACCCCTCATCTTTAGTTCTCGAATAATTTATAAGAAGATAAAAAGGTTTTTATGTAGTGGTACTCATTGCTTCAGCAAACGGGTCATAAGGGGGGTCACATGAGAGAGATGAGGATAAAGGACTTAAACCTTGCGGACGCTGGAAAAAAGAGAATAGAATGGGTAAAATGGAGAATGCCAGTTTTAAACTTGATAAGAGAAAGATACGAGCGTGAGAAGCCGTTAAAAGGCGTGAACGTGACGGCGTGTTTGCATGTCACGGTGGAGACGGCAAATCTCATTTTAACACTCAGAGCTGGAGGTGCAGAGGTCGCACTCGCGGCTGCTAATCCTCTGTCTACCCAGGATGATATAGCTGCTGCGTTAGCGTCCTCAGGAATCAGAACCTATGCCTTCCGGGGCCAACGTGAGGATGAGTATTACCAGTGTATCGATGAGGCTCTTGACTTACAACCCCATGTGGTACTCGATGATGGCGGTGATACCGTCACCTGGATACATACCAAACGCCAGGAACTGCTAAGAACCATGATGGGCGCGTGTGAGGAGACCACGACCGGTGTGATACGGCATCATGCACGAGCGAAAGAAAACAAGTTGGGCTTCCCCATTATTTCGGTCAACGATGCGGAGACGAAGATGATGTTCGATAATCGATACGGAACTGGCCAATCAACCGTTCATGGGATAATGAATGCAACAAATCTTCTCTTTGCTGGCCGCGTTGCAGTCGTCGTTGGATATGGCTGGTGTGGACGAGGCGTGGCGTTACGAGCACGTGGGCTTGGCGCATCGGTAGTCGTGGTAGAAGTGAACCCACGGAAAGCATTGGAAGCGGTGATGGACGGATACCGGGTGATGCCCATGAGGGATGCGGCACGGATAGGTGATCTCTTCATCACGGCGACGGGCGATATCTCGGTCATAAGGGGCGAGCATTTCGAATTGATGAAAGATGGTGCGATCCTCGCCAATACGGGTCATTTTAACGTTGAGATAAACATAAAGGATTTGGAGGAACGTGCAGTTGAACACGCGGAGGTAAAAGAGAATGTGGTTGAGTATCGTATGAAGGATGGCAGGAAGCTCTATTTACTTTCCGAAGGCCGCATCGTGAATCTCACCGCTGCATATGGTCATCCTCCCGAGGTGATGGATATGAGCTTCGCAAACCAGGCGCTCTGTGTGCGGTACATCGTCGAGCATCACGAGGAGCTCCGCAACGAGGTATATCGCGTGCCGAAGGAGATTGATGAAGAAGTGGCTCGGTTGAAGCTGAGGACCTTGGGTGTTGAGATCGAGGAGCTCACAGAAGAACAAAAGAGGTATCTTGGCTCCTGGGAGCTGGGAACGTGACCGGGTTTTACTTCGTTCGCCCCTCATCCGGTCGTATATCCAATTTGATACCCGCCTCACGAAGTCTATTCTGTAACGTGCCGTAGCTCACGTGTTCGATGGCTGCAATTTCACGCAATGGAATGCCTTTATTATAACGATCAATCACTCGTTCGAGGTTTACCGCCTTCTTGGGTCTGTGGCACACCTTGCCCTCCCGCTTCGCTCGGTCAATGCCCACTTTTGTCCGCTCATAAATAAGTGCACGCTCGAATTCGGCGAGAGCGCCCATTATATGAAAAATAAGCTTTCCTTGAGGCGTGGTTGTCTCGATATGGTCGTTGACGCTTATGAAATCAACACCATGCGCTTTTAATTTCTCAACGCTCGAGAGGAGGTCCAACATGCTTCGACCAAACCGATCGAGCTTAAGCACAACGACCGCATCAAATTTTCGCGCTTCAACGTCACGCATCAACTCCATGAACTTCTCTCGTTTGCTCTTTGCCCCTGAACGCGTCTCTGAATAGACGTTATGGATTTCATAGCCGTTCCGTTTGCAGAACTCCTCAAGTATCTTGACCTGCTCTTCCAGACTTTCTTCCTGCTTCTCGGTCGATACCCGAGCATAGATTCCTACTTTCATGAGCGCTTCACTCTGTGCTATTGAAGGTTTTACTTTTTAACACTTTCTGTCCCCCCTTCTTCCTTCGAGAATCGCTCAATGTCGTCTAAAATTTGTGGCACCACTTCACCTGCGTTGATTACTGCTCGTACAAAGCTTCGCAAGACCTTTGAAGGCGTGACCAAAACATCGCTCTCCTGAGAAGCGAGATAACAGATCCGATAAAATTCTTCCTTTTCCGGATTTGTCACTTTTGCCGCAACGGTATCCATCTCCTCCGCCTTCGCATTCTTTCCCCGCTTCTTCTGCCGCACCCAATGCCTTCTCCTTCCCCTCATTTTGGTTAACCTATTTTTAAAATTGTTAGATAATAAAATGAATGGTTAAGAATTAGATATTAGAGACTTATAAAAGGTTAACCATTATTTTATGAAATTCCTTTCGTTGGATTACTCTGCTTGTGGAGATAAGTGAAGAAAAGCCTAAGTCATGGGGGATTCTATTGAGAGCTCATAACTAGTGCTCGCCAGTGCATTGAGGGTCGATCTAAGGATTTAGGGTGAATAACATTGGAGGTGAAACTCACAATCAAAATGATACATGCTCCATCGCCACCTAAGTTATCTTATAAATCATTAAGGTATCTTAAGTAAATTTTATCTTTTACACCATCTCTATAACAAATGCAACTTTTAGGGCGTTAATTCTAAAACTGAACAACGGTAATACATATATACCAATAATTTATCCTATAAACGTAAAAAATTTGTTATCAAAATTGCGAAGAAAATATCTCTGGGAATATTCTCCTATTCCAGTGATCAAAAAGTTCGCTCAGATCGCACCTATGAAAGCCATTCAGGTGAACCCTATGATGGAAGGGGTACGTTCCCCGGGAGCCATGCTCAAAAAGGTGTGCTTTTTGAAACGCAAATGAGTTTTGCATATCATCCGACGCCTCTGAGGGGTTATTTTACCCCCACACCTACCAAAAAGGTAACCTTTTTAAAAGTGCCCTTTAGTGTCCACTTTTTATCACCCGTTTTGGGCCTCTTTTCATATCCCCAGATGCCGTCTTAGCAGTGATCATGCTCTGCATCGGAAGCCCATACTTTTAACTACTTCTCTATTTTTAGTACTTTTGATATTCTTTATACATTATATATTTAAAGATATTTAGGTGTTATAAATTAAATATAGCATTAATAATATTAAAGTTTAAATGTAGTAGCTACATATAGTTTTGTATATTTAGCATAATTAATTATTTAACCATTTTAATTGTAAATATTTTTTAATAATAAATATTTTTAGTTATTTAATGTGTATATTAATATCATTATTGTTTTTACATTATATAATCTATATAAGTTATATAATAAATTAGATATCTTTGTTAATATTACTCTTAGAATTTATTAGATGTTATTCAAATACTTATAAGATAAATGAAATACTAGTAATCTTTATTATATTTATCTATTAAATCCGAACGATTACTGTGCCTTAGCATTCTATATCAATAGCGATGATGCCTTACTTGGATGAAGGGATAGAGAATCTGAGATGCGTATGGCAGGTGATATAATGCTCTATACTGGCTTATTTTATTTTGAGCGCAATGAATGTGGAACGTTGGCTTCACCATACTGAAACATAAGGTACCGGATCAGAAAAAGTAGAAAAAGGACGAAACCCATACTGGTATCGAGTAATTGGAACTACCATGTATCTCACGAAGGAAGAGGAACGGATATATGAAGGCGAGGAAGGCTGGACGAAGAAAAAGGCACTGGAGATACTCGTCGCGATCGGGGATATCCATAATGCTGCTCGATTAGTGCCAATAACCTGTGCGCATATCTCCGGTGCCTCGTATAAAACGATCGGAGACGCTTTTGAGTTTATAAACAGTCTAAAAGGCCGAGTAAAAGTCAAAAGCACGTTAAATCCAATCGGTATGGATAGAGAGAGATGGGGTGCGCTGCGTATTCCAGAAACGTTTGCAAGGAAACAACAGGCGGTACTTACTGCTTATGAACGATTGGGCGTCTCACCAGTGTGTACCTGCGTCCCTTATCTTGTAGGAAATAGACCACGAACAGGTGAGCACCTTGCATGGGCGGAATCCTCGGCCGTTTTATACGCTAATGCTGTCCTGGGAGCGAGGACGAATATGGAAGGCGCACCCTCTGCGCTTGCCGCTGCACTGCTCGGAAAAACACCTTCATATGGGCTTCACCATCCTGAAACGAGAAGACCGGAGATACGGGTATGTGTGAACTGTAAGCTTGCAGATGCGGACTATAGCGCGCTCGGATTCCTGATCGGTGACCTCGTGGGGAGCAAGATACCGCTGATAGAACTTCTACCCACAGCCTCTCCGAATGAAGATGAACTGAAGCATTTGTCTGCTGCGATCGGTGCGACCGGGTCGATAGGAATGTATCATATAAAGGGGATAACTCCCGAGGCTGAAGCGCTGGAATCACCGCGGGAGAAGATAGAACTTGAAAAGAAGGATATAACGAGGTTTTTCGAGAAGCAGGGACAGCATTAGCGTATAAAA
>RXIE01000031.1 GCA_004212135.1 Candidatus Methanophagales archaeon ANME-1-THS
AGGGTGCTAAAAACAGGGATATCATGATGAGCGTGATGGGAACGATGAAAATCCAGAAAGAAGACTTTTTCACCAGCGGAAAAGAGTATATCCTCAGCAAATTAGCTTGAAAAAGGTGAATAGATACATACATGATTATTTTGGTGTGAATTTAGAGGCCGTGTGGGACACCGCAGAAAAAGAAATTCCGTCGTTAAAGAATGAAATAAAAAATCTCATTGATGAAGTGGAAAGATGAATACCTCTTAGATCATCTATTTAATTTCCCCTCAACTCCTTCATCCTCCGGATACTCCGTTCGATGTAATGCCGCGCGCCCACATCCCAGCGGTTCCACAACGCACCGTCTATAGCTCTGATACCCTCCAGCGATTTTTCACGCGCTTCTTCGATCGTTTGACCTATGCCCACGGTACAGACCGTTCGTGACCCGAGCGCGTAGGTACTGCCATCGGCTCGCAACTCCATAGAGCCCGGATATATCCGGAGATCATCCCCATAGCGCTCCTTTAACGCATATGCGCGACTCAAATCCACCTTTCGATCTCCACTATACGTTCTCCTGAAATCCCCATAGTCCATCGGCACTGCGTAGGTCACGACCGTCGCGTGCTTCGCACACTCGACCCTCGACAGCGTGCCATGAATCATGCGAAAGCAGAGATCCACAAAATCGTTCTCCAGCACGGGCAGTATGTTCTGTATTTCAGGATCGCCCGGGCGGCTATTAATCTCCAGTATCTTTGCCCCTTCGCGGGTATGCATAAACGCCACGTAAAAGGGTATACCCCTCAACCCCTCATTCTCACCATCTCCTCTCAGTGCGGTGAAGAGCTTCTGAACCAATCGCTCCTCCTCTTCCCGATCCTGGTGGCTTAGAAACGGCAGCCAATCCTCTCGATCTTTATAAGAGCCCATACCGCCGGTATTCGGTCCCAAGTCCGCATCAAACGCTCGTTTGTAATCCCTCGTGTCCGGCAGGGCGACGAGCCTATGACCGTCACAAAACGCCTGGAAACTCGATTCTTCGCCCACAAGCTTCTCCTCAATGAGCACGTCACTGCCACTTTCAAAGATGCTCCAGAAATGGTCAAAGAGCTGCTCGCGCGTGGTGAAATGGTCGCCCCAGACCCCGACACCCTTGCCCGCTGCTGGTCTATCCGGCTTCACCGCAACTTCATTCCCAATCTCATCCAAAAAGCTCCAGACCGCGTCTTTCGCTTCTCCTGCATGTGTGTATGCCGAACGATGGAACACTTTAAACCGCGGATTCGCCTCAGGACAGCAGTTCTCAATGAGCTGCCGTTGCGCTGCTTTGCTCACTTCGATCGCATACTGTTTCGTGGGACAGATCATGGGTACGCCTGTTGTGCGCTCAACGAGGTCTCGAAGACCCGCAATGATCGGCTTCTCGGGGCAGCAGATACCAAAATCCAGCGCGTCTTTGTTCGCCTCAACAAAATCGCATATCTTCCCCACATCGAGATCCGGAATGACCACGTGCTTCTCCGCATGCGCCACATTAAACGGATTCCGCTGCTTGTCCGCGACGTATACCCGCGCGTCGTAATCCTCACTTCTGCAGAACGCATCAATCACCGCAGCCGCTCTCGAGCCGTAAGAAATAACCACAATCCCTACTTTTTCGCCTTCTTCGCTCATGCTGTGTTTTTATATGGAGAGAGTCAAAGAATAACTTAAGCAGAACAAGAGGTAGTAAAATAAAGAGGATGATAAGATGAGTGGAAGTGGAGAAATACCGCCTCAGGTGCAGAACCTGTTTGCTCAGCTTCAGCAGCTTAAAGTTCAAATAGAAGCGTTAGGGAGGCAAAAGATGCAGGTCGAAGCTCTGTTACGAGATGCTGAACATGCGCTCGAGGAACTGGCGAAGGTTGATGAGAATACCGTGATCTATAAGAATGTTGGCGAATTGATGATCAAAGCAGGTAAGGAGACGGTAAAGGAAGAACTGACAGAGCGGAGGGAGACCTACGACTTGAGACTGAAGACATTGGAACGACAGGAGGAGAGAGCCCAGAAGCGGTATCAGCAGTTACAAGAGCAATTGCGAGAGGCATTAGGCGCAGTCTCACAGCCGACGGGCGCTTAAGTTTGTCCGCAGCACGGCAAGATTATATTCTTCTTACCACCGTTTCACGTTTGGTTGCACATGTGCATACCGAGCACGGGGTGATTTGGAGATGGAGATTCCGCTAAAAAAGATACGGGAAGATGTGTGGGAAGTCCCGCAGTCGTACAAAGAGTACATGAGGAGGCCGGCGAGGATATACGCAGCTGAAGATCTCCTGGATAAGATGAAACGCGACTTGACACTGCAGCAAACGATCAATGTCAGTTCGCTTCCCGGTATAGAGCGATACTCAATGGTTATGCCTGATGGGCATCAGGGATACGGCTTTCCGATCGGCGGTGTTGCAGCTACTGACTTCGAAGAAGGCGTTATTTCGCCCGGGGGCGTTGGTTACGACATCAATTGTGGGGTACGACTCATTCGAACGAATCTCAGTGAGAAGGATGTCAGACCTCGTCTATCTCAAATTGTTGATGGTCTCTTTGAATCTATTCCCTCGGGGCTAGGACTCTCGGGGAAATTGAAGTTGTCATTCAGCCAGCTCGATGAAGTGCTGAAGGGTGGTTCGGAGTGGTGCGTGGAGAACGGCTACGGCTGGAAGGAGGATGCGGAGAGGACCGAGGATGGCGGACGGTTAAAAGCTGCAAACCCGGATAAAATCGATGAGAAGTCAAGGCAGCGCGGGGCTCCTCAGCTCGGCACGCTCGGCTCGGGTAACCATTTCTTAGAGGTGCAGGTCGTGGATGAGATCTTTGATGCCCGGCTCGCAAAGGGATTTGGGATTACTGAGCAAGGGCAGGTAACCGTTTTAGTGCATACGGGCGGAAGAGGCTTCTCGCATGGCGTCTGCACCTACTATTTGAGAACATTTGAACGGGAGATGAGTAAAGATCCGGTATTATCACGTATACTCAATTTAGAGCGTGAATTGGCCTGCGCGTATTTACAGAGCGGCACGGGCATGGATTATTTCGAGGCAATGTGCGCATGCGCAAACTACGCATTTGCAAATAGACAACTCGCCACACATTGGGTACGAAAGGTCTTTGAAGACGCGCTGAAGAGGAACGCGGAGGAGATGGAGATACAACTGGTCTATGACATCGCGCATAATATCGCGAAAGCGGAGGAGCATGTGGTTGAAGGAAAACGTAAAAAGCTCTGTGTGCACCGAAAAGGCGCGACGCGAGCGTTCCCGGCTGGTGACGAACGATTACCGCCCATATATCGAAGCATTGGCCAGCCCGTATTGATTCCGGGTTCGATGGGCACACGCAGTTTCCTCGCTGTGGGCACTACAGTCGCAAAGGACGAGACGTTTGGCAGTTGCGCGCACGGCTCCGGTCGAGAACTGAGCAGGACCGCGGCGATGAGGAGATATCGAGGGAGCGATGTGAAAGCAGCATTAGAGAAACGGAACATTATGGTGAAAGCCCGAGAACGAAGCACGCGTGATGTGAGGATGAAGCGAGGAGTTCCGTTTGATCGATATGGTGAACTGGCAGAAGAGGTTTCCGCTGCGTATAAAGACCCCGAGGTGGTGGTTCGGAGCTGCGAAGTAGCCGGGATAGCGAAGAAGGTGGCGGCGTTCAGACCCATAGCGGTAATAAAAGGGTAATGCGAATCACGATAAGCGGTCTTCCGGGCAGTGGAACAACGACCATTGCGAGATTGTTGTCCAAGGAGCTCTCACTGGAGCTCATCTCCGCGGGCGAGTTGTTTCGGGCACTGGCAAAAGAACGAAATTTGCCATTAGAAGAGTTCAGTAAATTGGCGGAGAATACTGACGAGTTCGATCGATGGATCGATATGAGGCAGAGAGAGGAGGCGATGAAACGAGAGCAGCTTATTATAGAAGGCAGGCTCTCTGGATTCTTTGTCCCCCATGCGGATCTCAAGATATGGCTGAAAGCGCCGATTGAAGTACGAGCGAGGCGGGTTGCCGGTCGCGAGAAGATCGCGTACGAAGAAGCCCTTGCCGCAATGACGAGCAGAGAGCAGTCAGAATATATGCGCTATGAGAGATATTATGGTATCCATCTGGATGATCTCTCCCTGTATGATTTGGTCATTGATTCCTCACGATGGAGTGAGAATGCTATCATGGACCTGATACTGGCGGCAAAGAAGCAGATGAAATGAGACATCCGAGTATCACGGGATGTCTGCTCGCCAAACTGGCCGAGCTTGAGATCTCGGGGTCACGTTTCACGCCTGAGTTTTTTGTGTGTGGAAATAAGTTTTTTATGCTCGTAATTCAATAAGAAGTTAAGGGAGACCCCGCACCAGAACAAACGATTACATAGACCATGAAAAAAGAAGAGCTGATACACCTCCACCTGTTACTGGCTCAGCTCAAGAAGTATTGTGAAGAGCAGGGCCTTGATTGCGATTTCACGCGGTACCAGGGGCTGAGCATCTCACCAATCGAGATACACCGGAGCAAGGACGAGCACAAGCAGGCTATTTTCGTGCTCGCGACTGATCTGGCGTCAATGGCAGCGAAGAAGCTGATAAGCGAAACTGATATGAAGAGAGAAAGTCAGAAAGAGCAGACACCTAAGGCGAGAGTTCTCGGCTTATAAATAGTGAAGCTTATCCTTGGTATAAAGAGATTGAAATCAAGGAAGGATATGTTTCCAGAGAGGACGTTGATGTACTGTTAGAACTTTTCTCAAATCTTGCCGACTATAATAAATACGGAGTCGATGCAAGCAGCTGGAGAGGGGGTAGCTCCATATTTGAGCTAATGGGTTATACGACAATATCATGCTTACCGTTAAATAAGACATTAGCATTACACTTTTTGCCCCCTGAACTTCTAGCTCCAGAATCAGAAACGATTACGCCAGAAGCAGAGGAAATTTTGGTAAGAATTGATAAAAAATATCGAGAGACTGGAGTTGTTGAGAGGATAAAGGAGATAAACCCCCATTGAAGCTTACAATTTATTAATAAATATTGTAACTTAGGCCGCTGATTTAGTTATTCAAAAACCAGAATTACTTTTGAACTGGTATTTATCCATCATACTTCATACCGTCCATAATTCAGTATGAGCAATCCTGACAGCCCAAATCTGCCAAGCAATGCGAAGTCCTCCTTTTCGAGTTTCGTCTCCTTAACCGGCGGAATTGGCTTTGTTCTCCTGCAAATGATCCTGCCTCCGGTCATCTGAGCACCGACGTAGCCTCGTGCGTTACCCTTTACGAACGCAATCCCTTTCTTCATCTCCACGCCCAGGAACTCCGCTGCGTTTCCTAAGACCACCACAGTCCCGCCATTGAGCAATGCTGCAGCGTTCATGCCCGCATTTCCTTCTACAACGATAAGACCCCGTCGCATCAAAATGCCCACGCTCAACCCCACATCTCCTTTGACCTGCACCGTCGCCTCTTTCCTGCATCGTGCCGCCACGGTATCTCTCACTATTCGGTCAGCAAGCATCAGTTCCCCGTCTTTGAACTCGTTGGGCTTGAGTAGTTTGTGCTCCTGGTGCTCTTCCGGATGATGCACGAGCCAGGTTATCGACACGAACTTTTTATACCCCTCTAAATCAGATCGCACCTGCACCACATTTCCGAGCGGTTCTGCGACCTCGCCTTTCACATACAGAGCACCGGCAAGCATACTCATTCCGAGATGAGCGCCCGCATTACCGTCCACAATGAGCGATCCCACCTCTGGTAACTCCTTTCCCGTTCCGCCGAAAAAGATGAGGTCGACACCCAAGCTCGAACCTAACCTTGTGCCCACATCGCCCTTGATATGCACATCCTCGCCGCGTTTCAACGCTTCCACGACCGCTTCATAGGAATAACTCGTGCCAAGCTGTGAAGGGATGGTATCGGTCGGCTTGAGCTTTGTCCCTCTCTGCTGCCAGATGAAGTTGTACGTGAAGTCACCAATACAGTCCTGCGGTGAAGCGAGTTTGAGCTCCATAAAAATGCACCACGCACTATACATTGAGTTGATGAGCTATAAGTTTCGCCCGGTCTTTATCACTCAGCGGATCATAAGTTACATAGGTAGGCATGCGGCATGGACTGCAACCTCATCGCGCAAGGGTTTGAGCAAGGCTGTTGCTCTGTTTTTGATCCACTCTCAGGAGGATTTCGAAGCGCGTGCGAAGCCACACTCAGCTACAAACAGGGAATTCCCTTCCGGCTGATCCATGCAGTGCTCCTCTCCAGACCCGAGCATTATCTCTCGATTTACCAGTCAGGCTGTAATCTCACCTGCCAAAAATGCCATTCCTGGCAGTTCACCCGCAATGCGGTCGGCGAATGGATGTCGCCCTCTGACGTGGCTCGAGAAGTCGAACGATACCTGAACGAGTATGAAATCACCTTTGTGAGCAGGGAGCACGCAACGAGCTGGCATGCACACGAGCTTTGTAAATCCTGCGGACAGTGCGTATTGCAGGGCAAACGGAGCACAAGCTGTCCCGGGATTCTTGCCATTGACAAAATTGAGTTGAGTCCCCAGGGCTGGGGGCCTGCTCGGAACATCGTCGCATTCACGGGTGGTGACCTCGCGTGCCAGCCTGAGTTCTATGCACACTCCGCGAAACTGATAAAAGGGCTCAATGAAAATGTCTGGGTGCTTTTTGAAACCAACGGATATGGGTTGACCCCAACTACCCTAGATGTATTCCAGCAAGCGGGTATCGATTCCTTCTGGCTGGATATCAAGGCTTACAATGACGAGGTGCATCGAAGATTGACGGGCGTTTCAAATTCATATATTCTGAAGCTGCCCGAGGCGCTGAAGGAACGAGGCTTCATCCTTGAAGTCCTCTCACTTTATATCCCGGGCTGGGTCGAGACTGACCAGATTGTGAATATTGCAACGGAGTTAGCCGCGGTCGATCCTGATATCCCGTTCACTATCCTCGCGTTCTTTCCCGAGTATAAGATGCGAGATGTTCCATCTCCGACGATGTGGCAGATGATCGAGGCCTATAACGCTGCAAAGGATGCGGGGCTCAGGAAAATTAAGCTAGGAAATCTCCATTTATTCGTCCATACACGTGAGGAGTACGAGACGGTAGAAAGAATCGTGGGCCGAGAAGGTATATAAACCGCCGGTTAAAAGGCTGTTTTTAAGGATAATTGGAGTATAGGCAGATTGATGAGTGGTAGGAGAGCCCTTTATGCTCCGCGCTGCTCCGTGCAACCTCTGAAGGGGATGAAGATCTTAATCCTCTTCCAACGAGAGCTTGAGCTTCTCTTCTAATATCCTGTCTGAATCGATCAATGCTCGTTCGGTGTTCCCAAAATATCTTCTCGCTTTCAGCAGCTCATCCATAAATTCGTCAAGATTACGATCCGCAACCAACTCAGATAACCTCATGGCAGCCCTTAGAAACGCCTTGTGGATTTCGTGCATCTCAAAGTTCGTCTGTATCTCTGCGTAGAGCTGCGGGTCTTGATGGAGCAGCCGGCCCATAAAATCGATGAGGATCTCATACATCGGGGTCATGAAGTTCCGTGACCGCTCAATATCAAAATTAAGCTCCCGCAACGTGAGCCCGAGCGAGAAGAGGATGAAATGGGTGAGCCCCTGGATAACTCCGAAGAGCTGATCATGCTCCGCAGCCGTTAAAAATTCAACCTTCGCACCGCTTCCCACGAATAACTTGTATAGCCGCTCGGAGAGCGGACCACTTCGTAAAGGCACGAAGATCACCGATTGACCACGCATGCTCTTCGCAGACGGACCGAATAAGGGATGCGTGCCGAGAATTTCCACACGCTCGTTTGTCCATCTTTCCATCATCGCCATCGGCATTCGCTTCACTGAGGTTATATCCATGAGGAGCGACCCTTCATGCAGTTCCGGCCCCACACGCTCGATCACACCTCCAGTTACCGCTATGGGCACTGAGAGAAGCACGATGTCCGCATCCCCGAGTGCATCTCGTACCGCACCGGGCTTCAGCTTCAGCAGATCAGTAACCAGGAATTCGACGCCCAGTCGTTTCGCGACCGCCTCTGTGTTATCCGTGATATCCACGATCCTCACGTCAAAGTCGTTATTGTCAAAAAAGCGGGCAAACCATTCACCCATGCCCCCGGCACCACCGAGTATCGTTATTCGCATTCCAGCCCAAACCCCTTGCTCTGAACGAATGAACTATGAGCGCTTAAGCACCGTATAGTCATGCGATACTTCGAAGTACGAGTGCCAGAAAGGAGATGAGGTAAATGGAATAAAAACTGCCAATACCGCCGATATTAAAGAACGCGCTTCCTACTTCTTCTCTGGGCAGTGTCATGAGGGTTATTAGCATCCCCAGTAGTATGCCAAAGATTGCTGGTACGAATATGAGTACCTCTACTATGTTCGCTACTGGAAGCCCTGACGGCGCGAGGAGAAAACCAAGCGGAATAGCAAAGATACCGATATAGTTCGGAACCAAGATGCCTACACCGCTTCTCACCTCGGCGAGCATATAGGAAATGAGCGTGATGAGTAAGGTGGACATGGTCACTTCTAACAGCGGGAGAGGAGAGCCTTCCATCGGATAAGCGAAGAGTAGCAGATAGAACGCGAAGACCAGCGGTATGATAAAACCGCCCATATTCAGCGTTATACGCGTCTTATATCTCCGTTCAGCATCCGCGCGCATTTCTTCTAAGAGTGGCACACCGTAAATCTCACCAATACAGAGTGCTTCTGTATCGCTATACTCCGGCTTTTTGGTCCGCAGCGTAAAGAGAGGAACCTCGATCATGCTCGTCAGGAGCATCACCAGTAAAACGATGAAGAAGACTGAGTTCGTTCCAAAGAGCCCATCACAACACAAGAAAACGGTTGGTATCAATAGCAGCCCGAAGAAGACGAGCGGCTTCACCTGTGGCTTGTTCACTATTTTTCTCATCTTTTTAAGATGTTCATACACCATACTATATAAAAATAACCCCCATCATGCTGAACCAGACGACGAAAACGAAACTCGAAGCATTGAGGAGAAAAATAGGAGAAAGAGCGAATATACTCATCGGGTTCTCAGGCGGAGTAGACAGTGGCGTTCTGTTGATGGTTGCGTGCGAGGTGCTTGGCAAAGAGCGGATCCTCGCGGTAACGTTAGACAGTGAATTGTTACCGAGAAGTGAATTATCACATATTGAGGACTTTCTGAAAGGCCTGGATCTCCCCCATAAGATAGTCCGATTCCCGTGGCAGCGGGATGATGCATTTGTCAGAAATCCGCATACTCGATGCTACTATTGCAAACGTGCATGCGCAAAGCTCTTAAAGGAGATCGCGGCTACCGAAGGCATAGCGACCATTGCTGAAGGCGTTACTATCTCTGACTTCGATGAATATCGTCCGGGCATTGATGCATCCCGTGAGGAGGGGATCTGGCATCCCTTGGCTGATGTGGGCATAACAAAACAGGAGGTAAGACAGATCGCGAAAGAGCTTGGACTGCCATTCTGGGATAAGCCTCCTTCTCCCTGTTTAGCGACAAGGATAGAATATGGAGTGCGAATAACGAAGAAAAAGTTGAGAATGATCGAAGAGGCGGAAGAGGTATTGAAAGCGATGGGACTCAAACAACTCAGAGTTCGACTGCATCACGGCGGCATAGCACGGATAGAGATAGATAAAGCGAAAATGGGCGTTCTTTCAGATTCTATCCTGCTTGATGCGGTATGTCGAACCATAAAGTCCCTGGGGTTCACGTACGTCACGCTTGATCTTGAGGGCTATCGAAGGGGGAGTATGGATATGAGAGCATCATGAAAGCGTCTGGTCGTACAGAGGTTTGGAACCCTTTCCGATAATTCTGCAGACAATTTTACGGATATTGCATACATTGCACATTTTTTTCTTACACTATTTCAGCAATATACCCATCCTTAAACAATTTTTTAGATATAGCTTGAAACAATTTTTTCAGCACTGGATATCTTTTTAAGCAAATTAGCAAGTATATAATTCTTGATGAGATTATGGAAGATGATATAATCGTTATAGCGCATGTGAATGTGAGAAGTGGCATCATGCCGGTAGGCGAACTGGATGGTGTTCAATATGGAGATCTCATGGAGTCACCACCGGAAAAGCGAGAGGAAAGTGACTGGAATGCCTGGGTAGAGATCTATCACAGGAATTGGTGAGGGGGTTCTACCAACGGCATATACCTACACTCGGCTGATAAGGCGAGAAATAAGTTAGCCACCGGTAAATTTTGCCCGCTCTGACAGTTTATAAGGGAGTGGCAATGCGCGGAACGGTTTGTTTTGTACATCTTCCTCAATTCGTTTCTTCAATTCCAAAACGCTCATCTCCTCTACTTTTTGTGCTTCCTGACTCGATTCTTTCCGTATCGTAACACGCAAGGTCTTCCTCTCCACTTCCTTCTCGCCTACCACCGCAACATACGGAATCCATTCACGACCCGCATCGCGGATCTTCTTCGATACCGTCTCATCACGATCGTCCACATCGAGTCGTAAACCGTTGAGGTGGGGGAGAAGCTCCTTGATGTAATCCATATGCCGTTCAGCCACCGGAATGATTCGAAGCTGGGTAGGAGCAAGCCATACAGGAAGCATGGGCAGAAGTCCCGCCTCCTTATCGAGATACGCCTTCTCCAATAACGCATACATGCACCGCTCAATCGCTCCGCTTGGCGAACAGTGGAGTATAATCGGACTTTGTCGCGCCCCATCTGCATCGGTATAGACGATACCATACCGTTCCGCATTCTCAACATCGATCTGGACGGTGGACAATGCAGACGCCTTCCCGAGTGCATCGATAAAGTTGAACTCGAACTTGAGCACGAAGTAGAAGAAACGCTGATCCCACAGCTCGATCAAGACCGGTTTTCCTGCTATGCGCACCAAATCCTCGATAAACGCTTTGTGCACATCATCCTCGTAGAAATCCCGGGTGAATCGTATGGCAACTTCATAGTTCCGGGGAGTAAATCCGATCTCCTCCAGGACATGCATACACAGTTCATATTGCTTCTTGAACTCCGCCAATGCGTCTTCCAGAGTCGCGCAGAACGTATGCATATCCGGCATGGTGAATTTTCTCAATCGCCGGAGCCCCACAAGTTCGCCCCGCTTCTCCTTCCTGAAGGACGGGGCAAGTTCGAAGATCTTCAGAGGCAGATTTTTATACGAAATGCTCATCTCCTTGCTCATGAGAAACTGCCCGAAGCACGCAGCAAACCGTAAGAACAAATCAGGCTTACCTTCTTTACCCATCATTGAATACTGCCGCGCTGGAAACCGTTCGAGGTAATCCTTGAGCGAAGGATGCCAGACACTATACATGATCGGCGTCTCGACCTCAACCGCGCCGTAAGCTGCCGTCGAGTTCCGGACATAATCTTCTAAGAGCGCTTTTATCATTCTGCCCTTGGGATAAAAGCGCAAATTTCCTGGATCCGAGGAGGGTTCGTAATCCGCGATCTCTAACCGCTTCATCAGTTCGACATGCGGAGGTATCTTATCCACCTCTCTCCGTTTCTCGCTTTCGTACAAGTAGAACGTTCTCAAGTTCGCGTGCGTAGCTCCAAATTCAAACTTATCGACCTCGACGAGGTTGCCCGGTTCACCCATCACGAAGAGATGTGATACTGCCTTCTCTTCAGCTTCTAATGCCTTTGATTTCCTTTCCTGTTCTCCCTCTTTCGCTACCGCACCCTCAAGAACCGTTATTTTCCTCGATAACTCGGATAACGGGTGGCCCTTACAACTGAGTGTGAACGATTTATACCAGCCAAAGGGCGCTCTCGTTGCCGCCATGCCTCGTGCACGCAATTCCTCTTCCAACCCTTGCAAGAGCTCGAGGCTCTGCTCCGGCGAAGCGAGTTCGGAACTCAAATGCGCGTAGGGATACAGCACAACTCGTTCCGCATGCACTTGCTGAACAATGGATCGTATCTCGTCCGCAGCCTTCTCTATAATAGAGCTCTCCTTCTCCACATCGCCCCGTTCGACCGCAGTAAAAACAACCAGCGCCTCTTCGATCCGCTCCTTCTTCCTTCCGCCCGCTATCTCCTCTGCGATCCTCGTCTTCTCCTTCGCCTCGTATTCTATAAAATCAGCATGGATGAACAGCAGTTGCACGTTTCA
>RXIE01000032.1 GCA_004212135.1 Candidatus Methanophagales archaeon ANME-1-THS
AGGTACATCTTCTGGCGAAATGGTCACAAAAATGACCCACGATTACGGGCTATGGAAAAGCGGAAGAAGGTTGGTTGAGCATCCACTAAGCCTGTTTTATCCGCGATTCCCTTCATCTCTTTACTTTACATCTTCTTCATTGTCGTACCTAACAGAATGTAACTTCGTTTATCCGCAACATCGGCGCTCTGAACGATTCTATTCTGCCTGCCAGTTCCTCTATGACCCTTTTTGCCTTTTTAAATTGGTTTACCTGCTCCTTATAACCAAGCATATCAAATGCTCTATTCGGCGAGTGGTCATAGCCGTGGCAGCCGATTTCATGTCCATGTCGTTTCACGAGCTCAACCGATTCCAGTAATTGCTCCGCGAACATGCCGGTGAAATAGAAGATGCTTTTGATGTCATGTCGCGCATACAAATCGAGCAGGCGTGGCAGTGCAACTTCATTACACGTCTTTTACGACACTATCATCCATTCTGTTCAATGGAATGGAGAAGTTCCCCACGTCAGTCCTCATGAAGAAATAAATCATGTTCCTCCTACTTTATCAACCTACCCCGCGTTGGAACTTTCTATTCATGTGGTAATACGATAAAGTTCTCATAAAGCTTGAAATGCTCATCAAATGCAAATGCCTCCGTTATCCCGAGTCGTTCCATCAAAGCAAAGCTTGTACCGTCTGTAAAGCTAAAGGTCTTATCATGATACGTTACAAATATCTCCCACGCCTTTCTCTCATCTTGTGGCGTCACATGGATAAGATTGGCAATGGATTCATCCCAAAGTTTTTGTCCAATTTCGACAGCGACTTCATAGCCCAGACGGGTTCTGACTAAAGTTATAACCTCATCTGCGATGTAGGTGCTGGTCACCATTGGATGGACTAATGAGTCTTTAAACTTCACTGCAGCATGGTGATTAGCATCACTTTTATCCACGAGTGCATACCAAGCACTGGTATCAACAAATAGGTAAGGCAAGTATCATCCCTCAGAGAGATAGTGGTTATGTCTGCGTGAAACATCGCTGATGCCGCTCTCTCCAATACCAATTATGCTCGATAATTCCTTTTTCTGTAATTCCAATAGTCCCGCATCCTCCTCTGGTATAACCACCAAATGCACATGCTTGTGCTCAGGGAGGTCTACCTTCTGAAGAGGCTTGAATACACCGTCCTTATAAACCGCTACTATTGTTTTTGTCATACCAATGTAGTATATTCTCTTTTATAATATAAAATGTTGTCTACCTCTTTCCTCTTTCTCGTAGCCATTCATAGCTATGAAAGGCTTCTTCTCACCTACCAACTCTTAATCCTCCTGATCCAAGCCAGAACAGATAATCCGGCTCCTTCATCCACTCCTTTAATGAAGGCGCCCATACAAATATCCTCTCACCGGGGATCGAGAAGTTCGCCACGTCAGTCATCATGCGGATGTACATTTGATTGCTTAGCTTTAACTTTTATTCAGATAAATTGGAGAAATTCCCGCAATGCCTGTTCTGGAACTTCACTGAATTCACATTCCTCTATATTCTCATCACTACCAGTATGAAAATGACGTGGAAAATCTTTCATATTTCTGAGCTTTTCATGTGGACGGTTATCGTATCTATAAACGTTCCCATTGACTTGCCTTCGTTCCCAATGGTATGCAAATCTGCCTTTGAGTCTTTCTGAGAACCAAACATCTACAAAACTGCCATCCACGATAAACAGGCGTAATTTATTTTCTTTAATCTGAAAGCCAATGATGATATCTGGAAACTCCTCGTCCGCAAGCTTTGATAGTTCATGGTAACTCAATAACTCTTTAGTATCTCTTTTATCTTATCAGCTTCACCCTCAAGGAAGTCAAGTCTTGTAAAGTCTTCGAATGTTTCTGTCTCGCTTAGTTCCCCCCTATTAATCTTTTCGTCCAGCTCTTCTATTGATGATACCTTATATTTCTGGTAAAGAGTGAGAATCTCCACCCTCAGTTCGCGGTACTTCTTCTCTAGGAGCGCTCTCAATCCCTCCTTCATGAGTTCTTCCCTCCTCATGTTAAGCAGCTCCTCGACCTTTTTTATCAAAACTGCCATCCATATCACCTCTTCAGCACAAAACTATCTTCTTTATTTACAGACACATCTTCTTTTGATCTCCTTCATAAATTCCTTTGCTGCCTCAACACCTCTGAAATAATCAACAAAAATATCAGTATTTCGTAATCTTTCAGCAGTCTCTCTTGGCAAGGATTCTAACATCGTAGTATGTACCCCCACCTCGTATTTAAGTTATACCGTTCTCATTGATATAACTTTCGCTGGTCTGCTTCGATTCAAGTGAAATGAAACGCTCCTTGGCTAACTCAGCGGCATAGGTGATAGCTAAAAACGCTGTCAAATCCTGGGACGGGTTACAACTCTCTTCTCTATAGCACGCGCATAGACCACCTTACCATCCCCAATCACCTCTATCGTGAGATAGCGCGGCAGAAGCTCGAATAACTGCACACTGTATCGGGTATCCTTCACCTGTGCCATCAGGGATCGTGAAAATCGAAATTCGTACACGTTTTACGGAAGTGCACCTGAACCTTTCAGGTCGATAGTAATATAAGTAGTATGAGTAGTTAGATATCTACCAAAGTAGATACTAAGGACATATGCTTCACGCAAAGCAGAACATCATCCTCTTCTTGATCATATTCGCACTCTTCCTCGGCGGCACTGTTGAGATCAGCGAAGGCTCTATTCCTCTCGGCATCCTTTTGATTATCCTCGCGATGCTGCTCATTGCTCGGATCAAGGTCCGCGAATCATACATGGTTAAACCAGCCCGATTACCCCTGTTCATTGGTGTATTGATTCTTGCCGTTGATATCGCCTATAACCTCCTCACCAGCAGTAAGCTCGGTACTCTGGACATCATGACCTTCGTGCTCGGCTGCTCGCTCATTGCGCAGAACATAAAAAACGAAGAGGTAAGGCGGATGGGCACGTTCGGGGCCTATATGTCCGCTACGTTCATTGTCCTCTTCCTTATCTTCTTCAGCTTGTTCGATCATCTGGGCATTAACTTCACACATCGCTTCGACCATTATGTCGTCTTCATTCCCTCCGTCTTCCTCATTAAAGCGATCGGCATCCCCATCCACGTGATTTCTACCGAGACGGTTCGCATCCAGGGCGTGGAAGAGATGAGTGTTATCATCGGCGGACCCTGCTCCGGGTTATACTCCATGTTCCTCCTCATTGGCATTATGGTCGCGTATAAGAAGACCGAACAGATAGAACGAGGCGCGTTTTATTCACTGCTGCTGATCTCGGTTGTGGTTGCATATCTCGCAAACCTGATGCGGGTGACCACGCTCTACCTCGTTGCGTTTCACTATGGCGAAGACGCCATGTATCTGGTTCACGTGCATCTCGGCTGGATTATCTTCGTTATCGTTGTCACGGTGCTCTTCTACGTGTTGGACAAACTGAGCAGAGTTACTCCTTCAGCCTCTTCCTGAAGACCAGGACCATAACCGCGAAAAGAACCACCAATGCTGCGATATACACCGCGGATAGAGCAGCCGCACGCCCGAAATCAAAATCCTTACGACTGAAGGTATCAAGCACGATGATCACGAATAACACAAATAGATAGGACATGAAACTGAAGAACAGTGACCGAGTCAATGCCGATACTTTTACGCTCATTACTCTCCTCCAGGTTATTTGCATTGCCTGATAACCTCCTCAGACTTATTAGCTTGTAGAACCTGCAAAGCGGTTAATCTCCTTTGAGTACTCGGATGGGTACGAAAAAGGAAGTGGTATGTCGGTAGATGGAAGTCCATTACCACGACGTCGTCGTCATGGAGCGGATTCATGAAGAAGAGATGCACATGTGAGGGATTCACCTCATAGGTGGCTGAGCTCAGTCTCTGCTCAAGTTTCTCAAGAGCGTGTATCAAGCTATCAGATTTGCCGTAGAGCCGCACGCTCTCTTCATCCGCTCGATAGACTCGTGCCGGGGTTATCATGAGCTGGATGAACAGTGCGGCTGCCGGTGCAACCAGCGAGGTGACAAAGAATTTGATTAAGTTCGGGGCTGGATCATCCTCCTGCCCAAACCCCGTGAATATCGAGCACCAGAATGCAACAGTCACTAATCCCGTTAACAATCCTGATATAACCGCAACCATACTCCCGAGCCGCGTATCTCCATTCTTTATAAGGACAAGCTCATGCATCAGTACCGCTTCTAACTCCTCTCTATCAAGCACCTCAAGCAATGCCTTCGTGACTACAATCGAGGCGCAGACGGGACTTCGGCCAGTTGCAAAGGCAGTGGGCATCGCGGAATCCACGATACATACCCGTGGAGCCGGTATACCGGCCTTTTGCGCACCTCGACGAACAAGTTCATAAATCGGTGCCTTCTCATCCCTCAGCTCATTCGCATGATACCAGCGTAACAATATCCTATCGGCGAAAAAAAAGAGGAGCAGGGCTATAAGGTAAACAAGAACAAAGAATGCAACGAAAATAAACGCTAAAAAACCGCGACCCAATACCCTGAGGAATATCCAGCTCGCTATCACAAGAGGCAGTGCCAATAAAATCCACCAAAGGTAGTGTTTCATAAAGCCGCCGTTCAATACTTTTTTCTTTCTTAGCTCTTACTCTTTCTTGCACAGAGAGATTATAAAGATTTGGAGAGGCTCAAATAATCTGTCCGATATCCGCACATGCTGAATGGAATTCATCACCACCCATATCGCTTCATCCTTACTCGTTCATCTGTCTTTACCAGCTCGTGTATCTTCTTGAGCTCCACGTCGTCCCAGTAGACCGTCACAGGGAGAACGTCAGCCGCTCCGTCTGCCGAAACCCGAAAGCTCAGCTTGGTGTTTCCCTCATGCAAATATATCGGGACATCCACATGCCGCCAGTCTGATTGCACCCGCGGAACGTTACGTGCGATCCACGCATCATCCCACCACTCTAAAGACTCATATTTCGCGTCTTCGAACTCCAAAAACACTTCGTGCGATTTGATGTACTCGTTCCATACCCAGTAAGGGCCGACAAACTCCTCTTCTATCCAGCCCACATAACCCGTATCGCTCCCTGAGACATCATCGCTCCACATTACCTCGCCATTGAGCAGGACCTGTTTGGTTATATTCCTCGCATCTCCCGAAGTTTCTTCGTATGAATCACGGACATTGAACGACAAAACCGCCACGCCTCCCTCCGAAGCATAAATGGTCTGCCAGAGTTCAGCATAATCACCCTTGCGTGAAGTTCCATACTGCTCCACGCCATATGAGTAAGGTGATGAGGTATTTTCGGTAAACAAACCACCCCGGAAATTGCCCTCAACGTCAAACGTCCATGCCGAGATTCGGCTCATGTCACCCTCCCGCACGACCGGATGAGGGTCTATTCCATACCGCAATAAGGGCTCTAAATTCGCATAATTCAATGCTGTGGAAACCCAGAGATGGAAATACCGGTTGGGCTTCTCCTCTACGCGGTCTTTGAAGAGCAGGAACTCAAGCTTTTGATTCCCTCCTACCCTATCCGGGGTAAACGATAGCAGTCGCTCCCAGGTAGTATTATGCTCAAGCCATTTACTTTCTGTTTTGATTAGTTTACCATCCAGTTTCACCTGTAGGATGTACGTTATCGCTTTATGTTCATTGTTCTCTATTCTTACGAGGACCTCCGCCGACTCACCAAGATGCAGCGCAGTCGGGTATCTCTTCTCTGCTCCTTCTGCATCCATGACGGAGAAAACAGTGGGTGATTTATCCGCGACCGCGGTAATCGGTTCTATCCGCACATCGTCCCACCAGACCTGTATCGGGAAATCAGAACTCGAACGGTCTCCCTTAACCCGTAAGGTCAGTTTGTTTGTCGTAGCGCGCAGGGTCACTGGAACGTTTACATGCTGCCACCGTTCGTCCCCCTGAACGCTGTCTTCCCAGATCACCTCGTCATTCAGAAGAACGTGCTTCACAAAACCTGCCCTCTCACCGGTATACGAATCTCGTACGTTGAATGCGATGACAACTGTTGCAGGATAGCTCTCAGCCGTGAAGTTCTGCGATATCTCCGCGTACGATCCTGGGTCGAACGGTGTATTGGCTGGATAGCTGATCTCATAGGAATACCAGGGCGATATAGACGTCAGATTTGTTATCTCGCCCGTAAAGTTGACATTCGTCTCGCCATACGACCAACCCTCAAGGGACTCCATCTCGCTATTTCTGATCGCGGGCAACGGTGATACGATGTAGTCCTTCAGGACCGCTAAATGATCATAATCAATATCCGAGGAGACCCAGAGATAAAATGCCTTGTAGGGCTTCCCCTCTATACGGTCTTTGAAGAGCAGGAACTCCAGTTTCAAGAGCCCACCCAGTTGGTTCGGGGTGAACTGTATCCTCTGCTCCCAGGTCGAGCCATCTTCAAGTCGTACCGCATTGCTGGTGAGCAACTCGCCGCCCAGCTTTACCTGCAGGATATAGTTCACGGTTTCACCCTCGTTGTTCTGGATTCGTGCAATGACTTCCACGGGAACGCCAAGATAAACTGCGTGCGGATAATTCTTATCAGTTCCGTCTGCATCGAGAATGGCGAACGAAGTGGCTACCTCCTTGGTTATCTCCTCAAAGGGTTCTATGCGTACATCATCCCACCACACCGTTACGGGAAAACCACTTGAATCCTGCTTCGCATAGACACGCAGCATCACCCTGTTCGTTCCGTTATCAAGTGTTATGGGGATTTTGACGTCCTCCCATCCCTCATCACCTTCAACGTCATCTTCCCATACCACAAGCTCGTTCAGCAGCACCTGCTTGAAGAGAATACCGTCAGATCTGTTCGACCTATAGGAATCACTCACCTTAAATGATAAGGCGGCCAGGCCTTCGCCGGAGCTCAGCTCCTGAGCAATTCCGCCATAAAAGCCCTTCCGAATGGGCGTTTGCGATGGATAATCGATCTGGAAGGTACTTTCAGGGAAGGCATCGAGTTCCACGTTTAAGGTTACTCGTTGCTCGCTTCGTATGGTGAATTCCGCACTACTTGCCATGTACACGCGGGGCAGCACATCCAGCCAGAGATGTCCCGGAACTGCTTCGAGCTCGAAATAACCCTTACTGTCCGTGAGCGTTGATTGCTCATATCTCTCGCGGTCACTGACCACCACCCTTGCACCTTGAAGCCCCGTCGTATTATAAGACACATAGCCACGGATCGTTGCTAATGGCGGTATCGGCTCGATACGGATATTCAGTGCTCGGGACTCGCCATATGCAATATCAAATTCTGTGCTCGTTGCGACATAACCATCTCTACCCGCATCTAATTGCAGGTGCCCCGCGATAGTTCTTACCGCATAAAAGCCCGATGCATTACTCCAGGTATAATTCGCATAGCCGTTACTACGGACTCGCAAATAAGCATTTGAAACCGGGGCACCAGTTGTGAGATCAGAGATGTAACCCGTAATGAGGGAGTTCTCAGGCATCACGAGCGGGTTAACGGTATGCTCACTCGCTATTACCACTGAGGTAATATTCACCGCATAACCTGGTGCTCTCACCTCAATCGTCGCTCGACCCGATATAATGTTCACTTCATAATAGCCAAAATCATTCGTCCTCGTCTGTCGTATAAAGCCATATTCATTACGGACTACGACACTTGCATTCGCAATTGGCAACCCGGTCACCTGATCAATAACATAACCCTTTACGGTCGAAACTTCTTTCGGTAACTCCTCCGGTGGCAACGTCTCGATCGTCTCATTGATACGCGCCAGCTCCTCCAGAGTCATATTGAAGGCCAGTATCGGATCGTTCGTCAGGTTAACAACCCGCGTTTCTCCATCCGCAATCTCAAACTCAGTCCGTATCGGTCGGTGCATCTCTGCCTCAGACGACATCCAGAAATGGTCCGCAATCGTTTGCATCACGTAATACCCGCTTTCATTTGTGCTATTCGATCTCTCGTACCCGTAACGATTGCTCACCCGTACACGTGCATTCGGAATCACCGCGCCCGATCGGTTATCCATGACGTATCCACATACCGTAGCATTCTCCTCTAAGTGATAAAATGTGGTGAAATGACCCCTGAAATAGCCCGCGTTCTCTGTAAATCGCCAATCTGATTCCAATTCCATGTCCTGATTCTTAATCACAGGCAGGTCAGACAACGCGTAGTTCCGTACCGCGGCGAGATTAGTATAATCAATGACCGAATCGACCCAGAGATGCACCGACCGATACGGACTGGTTGAGCCATCCTTATACAGCAGGAACTCCAGTTTCGCATGTTTCGCAACGTGTTTCGGGGTGAAAAAAACCTTTTCCTCCCATTTCGCACCATCTGCGAGCGTTATTTCTTCTCGGTGGAGTGGATAGCCGCCTAAGAGCACCTGCAACGTGTAATTCGCCGGCGCATGTTCATAATTCTCGATACCCACGAGTATAAAACAGGGCTCCATCAAATACACCTCCTTTGGATAGTTCTCCGCCTTACCGCCTTCACCGAGGATATAAAATGCCGTGAACCGTTCCTCTTCAAAGGTCAGCTTGGCATAGATCAGCATGCCGCTCGCGATGATAATCGAGCCCACAAGCGCTATGATCAGTGCACGCTCGATCTCACTCGGCTTCTCATCCGACCGCAGCACCTCGAGAAACGTCGAGAATGCGGAAAGATCAATAAAAAATCGCTCCTCAGTAGGAATTCGCACTCGCACAGCCAGCGTGATGACCGCGAGGATTATCGTAATGAACGATAAGGAATAAACAATCGGACCGGGCCGGAATCGCCAGGGGGTGACACTGATCGCAAAACCATCAAAGACGAATATCGCAATACTCAATCCGATACTTAAGGTGAATCGTTCGATGAGGCTCAGCTCACTTTTTCGCGGGAACATCGCTGCGATTAAAACATATCCGGGCACGAACAGGAGCAGCGGAAGAGCAAAAACGATTCGCAACGGTGTTCGATTAAAGGGTGGAACAAGGACAAACAGATAAGCTAAAAAAGTGAAGAGAAGCATAACACCTAAATCAAATGCAGTGCTCAATTTATCCTCAGATTTCAAGAACCGTTTCATGCCAAAATAAGCGATTATAATAACTTGCGCTAGGAGCAGCCCGAGGAAATCAGCAATGAGGTCCACGGCACTTACCGTGCGATAGGGCACAAGAGCCTGGTGAAGCTCATCGGTTATCGCATAACACGTGCCAATGGCAATCGCAAAAGGAGCAGCATTCGTGCTTACAAAATCGTTCTGGGAATTGCTGAATGCCCGATTCAGCAGCAGCCCGAAGCCCAGATATAACATCATATGCGCGAACTTGTCCGGGTACCGATACGCGAAATAAAACGGATACACGAGAAATTCGAGGCCCAGACCTTCGAGGAAATGCACAAGCCCATATAAAATTCCCAGACCGGGTGGACTGGGCGGGGCTGATAAGGATGAGAGGAAAAAAATGAAGGCTGCGTATACACACGCTAATACAACGAATACGCGATATCTGTTCAGCTTCACCATGTCCATATAAGAGAGTCCTCCTCTTAAATAACAATAATCTACCGCCTCAACTATCTGAATATGTGCGCAATGTGAATTTAGATGCTAATCAAGTTCAATAAGAATTATCAATATTTAGCCAGAAAAGTGCATGCAGGGAAAATGACTTAAAGGGGTTTAGCGAATAACTCTGTAATGAAATTACCAAAAAAGACGCTCGCGAAACTCGAAGCTCTGTGGGCTACTGAGTATGAAGCGGACTATGCGTGCTTTATTAACCCTGAAAAGCCAGCAAAAGGTGCATTGAAAGCCCATGCTGCCCGTAGCAAACTGGCGGCGATTAGCTCCATTTGAGTTCAAGGACGTTGCTCTGCTTACCGCAGAACGGGCAGCAGGTCGTCGCATGTTTCGAATTCAAAAGAATGTTCTTACCACTTTTATACGATTGTATCGCGGCTAATGCGACATAGAGCGCGTATTTACCCTCTTCACCGGACGGGCTCGGGGCTCCGCCATTCGCAACGGCATATAGAAAATGCTCGAGCTCGTTCCTCAGCGGCTCACGCTTCTCTATCCGCACTTCCTCCACCGATCCTCCTTGCCAGAGCTCAAGCGTTTGCGCTAAATAATCCGCATGGGCGACCCCTTCCGTGCCGGTAACCGTGATATTCCGAATTTTATGGGGCGTGAGCCAGTTCGTCTCCACGAAGCCCGACCTCCGATCCTCATATTGTAAGATAATCGAGGCATAATCCTCCTTGATATGGAAGCTATTACCACCAACTGCATAGACATTCACCGCCCGTTTACCATACAGATATGAGATCGCGTCGATGTCATGCACCGCTAAATCGATGATGATGCCCACGTCTCGTATCCGGACGGGATTGGGACCCACCCGGCGGCAGGAGATCGAAAGGATCTCACCCAGTTCGCCCTTCGCAATGAGCTCTTTCAGCTTCAGGATTACGGGATTGAAACGTTCGATATGCCCGACCATCAGTTTGAGGTTCTCACGTTCCGCAGCTTCGATGATCGCATCCGCACCGCTCAACGAATCAGCAATCGGCTTCTCAATGAGCATGTGCACGCCATGCTGCGCCGCCCTGCCTGCAATCTCTTTATGCAGACTCGTGGGGACGGCGATGCTGACCGCATCCAGATCCTTCTTCAGCAACTGCTCGCAGTCGGTGAACGCTTCAGTATCATATGCCGCAGCAACCTCATTCGCAGTCTTTTCATTATTATCCGCAACGCCGACCAGTTCAACTCCCTCCAGCTCATGGTAGAGCCGCACATGGTGCCGACCCATCGCGCCCACGCCAATGACACCTGTCCTTATCCGTTCCATGCTTACCGTGCTTCTTACTCCTTCTGTTTCCTCTTCTTCTACATCTTTCCCCTTTCCCCGAAGAAGGGAGAAGGGGGCCAAAAATGAACTCTTCTTTAGACTCCGCTTTACAATGACTGAAGTATAGACCATGAGAGTATAAAAGTGGATAAGGGCTTGGGATACGAACTTCAGGTAAGAACTTAAGGTCAGTATCACCCGATACTGAGTGCGGATATGCGTATTAAAAGATGAGAGTGGGATCAAAAAATCGATCCCAATTTTTCTTTACTTCACGCTTTTCGGTGCTTCCGATGATCGAAGAAGAACAGCAGTCCGATTATCGCTCCGACTGGAATTGCGATTGTGGCGAATTCGGGGATTTCACTTGTTACCTTTGCTTTTATCCAAGCTGAAGTATACTCTTTGTCACCATCATGCGCTGAAAACAGGATCGAATAGCTGGCTTCAGGTGCACCAGTATTTGTTACATCGACATAAAGTGTTTTTGCGGTGCCAGCACTGTACGATATAGTATTACTTTCTACTGGATCGCTTCCATATCCCGAAGCTAATGTGCCTGTACCATCTCGTACACTTATCGTAAATGCCGATTGTGCCGGGCTAATCATCACCCCAAAGTAACCTGCATCTGTTGTATAATCTGGCATTGCGGTGATGGTAAAAGTACCTTTTTCACCAGAACGAAGGATTAACTCACTTGGAGATCTTCCGACACTCTGCATCGCGGAAATAGTTCCACTCATTGCAACAAGCATTACTGCTGTCAGCGCCAGAACCGGTATAACTCTTCCTTTTCTCATTCTCTTCCAACCTTCCCTCCTTCTTTCCTACTACCTTTATCGCTTCTCTTCATTGTCTCTATGGCTGGCACTAAATAAAGCGAAGCGATCAACTGATTCGTCTGTTGATACCTGAATTTGACACCAGCAACTTTTTCGGTCGTGTCCCAATTATGCAGAAAGATATATATAACCCCTATTTCTATAGGGAATGCTAAGGGCTCGGGAAATGGGAGAAGCAAACTTAGACGAATTCTTTTGTCCAAACGAGGCGTGTTCGGATTACGGAAAGAAAGGGAAGGGGAATATCGTGCTAAAGGAACACTATGGCAAACAGAATACAGCGCTACTTAGATGCAAGACGTGCAAGAAGACTTTTAGCGAGAACAGGGGCACACCGTTTTTCGGGCTGCACACGCCAAAGGAAACAGTCTTACGGTCAATGGC
>RXIE01000033.1 GCA_004212135.1 Candidatus Methanophagales archaeon ANME-1-THS
GAAGGCAGGTGCAATACTGACGATCATCTTCATCATGATTGCCGTCGGGCTCATTTATTTCTTCTACGTGTAGAGCTATCTGTAAAGAGCGCGAAACACTCCGGCAAGCCTGTTCACGCACGCCCTGCAACTTATTTATGGCACCGCTCTTTAGGAATCCTACAGGAGGGTTTGATGCATGATTATCCAGCAGTTTTTTGTGAAGGGACTTGCACACAGTTCCTATTTGCTTGGCGGGACCAAGACCTGCGCAGTCATTGATCCCCAGCGTGACGTGGAGCTTTATCTTGAGGCTGCCAAAGCCCTGGACATGGATATCACCCATATTCTGGAGACGCATCTCCATGCTGATTTTGTCTCCGGACATCTCGAGCTCGCGGATCGAACGGACGCGGAGATTTACGTGCCGAAATCGGCACACTGTGACTTCGACCATGAGGGCGTGGCCGAGGGGGACACCTTCGAGCTCGAGGAGGTTCAGGTTCGTGTTCTGGAAACGCCAGGTCATACGCCCGAGCATGTCAGCTATGTGGTTTCGGACAGAACGCGTGGTGACGAGCCGGTGAGTGTCTTCTGTGGCGATACGCTCTTCGTCGGCGATGTGGGACGACCAGATCTCTTCCCGGGCAGGGCTTGGGAACTGGCGTCGGAGTTGTACGAGAGCCTGCACGAGCAACTTCTCCAATTGCCAGACTTCTGTGAGGTCTATCCAGCACACGGGGCTGGCTCGCTCTGTGGTCGTATGCTTGGCGCGAAGCGGGCAAGCACCATCGGCTATGAACGGAAGTATAATCCCGAACTGCGGATCGCGGATCGTGAGAAGTTCATCACCTCACTGACCACTGACATGCCCCCCGCCCCGGACCATTTCAGCCGCTGCAGTGAGATCAACCGCCGAGGACCAGCACTGATACGGACCCTGCCGGTACTGGAGGCGTTGAAGCCGAAGCTCTTCTACGAGCGCTCGAAAGGGGAGGATACGGTCGTTGTGGATGTACGTGGTTATGATTCCTTTGGGTGCCAGCACGTGCCCGGGGCGTTTCATATCGACTTCGCGGGCAATTTCGCCACCTTCGCGGGCTGGGTACTGCCGCCTGATGCTGATATTCTCCTGGTGACCGAGAGTAGCGCGCGGGCCAACGAGGCGGTCGTCTGGCTGAGACGAGTGGGGCTCGATCGGGTCATCGGCTATCTTGACGGCGGGATGTTCGAATGGGCAAAGGCAGGTTTACCAGCGAGGTCCGTCCGGCAGCTATCGATCGAAGCGTTACAGCACGCGATCACGAGCGATCAGAAGATGGTACTCCTTGACGTGCGAGCGCCGAGCGAATATGCGACGTATCATATCAAAAGAGCGCTCAATATACCCTTCGCCGAGCTCCGGACACGCCACACCGAACTTGATCCGGGCACGCCAACGACGGTTATCTGCAATACCGGTCATCGGTCGAGTCTTGCCGCGAGTATCCTGAAACAGCATGGCTTCAAGGAGGTATGTAACGTCGCGGGCGGCATGATGGGCTATAACGCGGCAGGCTACGGACTCGAATGTCCGGTCTGCTCCATTCCACATGGGCCGCGTTTCTATCCGTCCGAACGAGGCGAAAAGGAGGAGTGATGAGGTATGGATTGGCTCATGATGGAACGCTGGTCTCCCTATGCGGTGGGTATTGGCATTGGTATCCTGAGCTGGTTCGCCTTTCTGCTTTCGGATAAGCCGATCGGCTGCTCAACTGCATATGCGCGCACGAGCGGTATGATCGAGCGGCTCGTTCGGGGCGACCGGGTACTGAAGAAGGAGTACTACCAGAAGTTCGAGCCCGTCGTGGACTGGGAGTGGATGCTCGTTGTGGGAGTCGTGATCGGTGCGTTCATTGCTGCGCAGCTCTCGGGCGCCTTTCACCTGCTCTGGGTGCCGAGCAGATGGGCGGCGAGCTTCGGGCCCAGCCCGGTACTCCGGTGGTTCGTGGCACTCGTCGGCGGCGTTCTCATGGGGCTGGGTGCACGCTGGGCCGGCGGCTGTACCAGTGGACATGGGATCAGCGGCACGCTTCAGTTAGCAGTGAGCAGTTGGCTGGCGGTCATCTGCTTCTTCATTGGCGGTATTGCTACGGCGATGCTCATCTTCCACGTGCTCATTTAGGGGACAAACGCATGTTAACAAAGCTGCATGGGCAGAAGAACCTGCAACTGGTGCTCGGGCTGCTTATCGGTATCCTTTTCGGCTTCCTGCTGCAGAAAGGGGGTGTAACGGACTATAACGTGATCATTGGCCAGTTGCTGCTCACGGATTTTACGGTGCTCAGGATCATGCTCTCGGCTTCGATCACGGGCATGCTGGGCGTGCATCTGCTCCGGAGCCTGGGATTGGCTCAGCTCCATCCTAAGCCCGGCTCATTGGGTGCCACGGTGCTCGGCGGGCTCATCTTCGGTGCCGGGTTCGCGGTACTCGGCTACTGTCCGGGAACCGTTGCGGGCGCTGTGGGTCAAGGCGCGCTTGACGCGCTCTTTGGCGGCGTGGTCGGTATCCTGATCGGCTCGGGCATCTTCGCAGCGCTTTATCCACGTCTCCAGCGGTCAGTTCTGCGCATCGGCGAGTTCGGCGAGCTCACGCTCCCGGAGGCACTCAGGGTCACTAACGCGTGGGTCCTCGTCATCCCGGTCGCGCTTGCACTCACACTCTTGCTCTGGCTCCTGGAAAACGCGGGCTTCTAATCCCTTATGGCGTAACGTACGGCGTGAGCTGAGGGCCTTATACTTCACGAGGCTGACTGGTGGCTTTATGCCGCTTCAAGTCTTTCCCGGTACGCAGGTGCTCATGCATGCGCCATACGAGAATGAGAAGAGGAAGGAGGGCGGTTAGATAAGAGGAATGACGGAGAGTCCAAATTACCGTTCTTGCCACATTATTCTCTTCGGCTTGAACTCACCCGGAGATATCTGATGCAGCCAGTCCACAACTCTCTGTCTGTACTCGACCGCTATATCCATGCACATTTTGAGTTCATCATTGCCAACCACACCGTGAGGGCAGAGAATTTTTAGCATGCCTGAGGCTATCTTCTTTACGCTCTTCTCATCCCGGATTGTAAGGTTCTCAGGTTCGCTCTTTAACGCTACTCTCTCCTCCACGAGGCGTTGAAAACTCTCTTTTCGCATCTCGTGCAATATCTCGCAGAAATAGTCTGTAATAAATCCATAATCCGTGGATAAGTGGACATCAGTTTGGAGTATTTTTGGCAACTCCCAGCCGGGGATAAAGCCATGGATTCTATCAATGAATGCGGAATCTTTCATATAAGATGGTAAAACGGACGAGAAATCCTCAGCAGGCACTTCACCCTCCACTTCTACATTCCCCATGAACATTAACGAACATCCGCTCCTCGCTCTTCTTAACAGCCCACGCTCGAACTCACCACTTTCCATATAATCTTTCAATTTGCCCATCATCTCATCGGGGTTAGAGAAATTTACCTTGCTAATTTCGTCAAAGATAACATAATCCTTGACGCCGATGTCGCCGATTGTTTTAAAAGTTCCATGGAAGAACAATACGGCGGGACTAATTCGACCGCCTGAGTAAAGCCTGGTGTAATAAGAGATATTCTTTGGCAAGAACGATTTTCCCGTAGCTCGCGGACCGAGTTCGAACATGTTCACATTTTCTTCTATGAGCGGTACGAGCCTCGACAGGAGGAGCAACCTGCCACGCTCTGTATAAACCTCTGGATTCAATCCAAAGGTATTAATCAAAACAGTTATCCATTCTTCAGTGCTGAATAGTCCTCGTTTCTCTTTGAATTCCTCTATTTTTATACCTGAATACTGCAACGGCTCAAAGTTAGTAATAAGAACCGGTGACTGGGTTTCCTCTTCCTCTGAAGCGCTCAGGGGCGCATATTTTAAGGTCGCGATTCCCCACATACCTGCTTCAAGCAATTCCTTGTGTGTCTCAAGGATAGACTGCATTATCCTCGCATCATGGATTCTCAGGCATGGGATTTCTACCTTGTGTATTCCTCTTTTTATATCAACCGAGGTTTTTAACGAATCTAAAAGTGTGTATTCGCCCTTTGTCATCAGTTCATGGAGAATTCTATCTCGCTCTTTCGGTTCCGGGTAGTATTTCTTGACAAAGTCGGAAAGCGTGGCCAGATCGCTCGGCGTTGGATCCTCGCCGCAGATCTCCTTTATTGCATATTCTGAGATAAAACGAGGTAATCGGCTGACCTCTTGAAGTGTGGATAATCTTTTATTTATGATCTCGTTGAGGAATGCGCGCGATAGCTTCTCATTAACCTCTTCTCGGAGCGGCATTTTTCCCTTTTAAATTTATCAACAAGTTATTTATATACCACCCTCTTATATACATAACCCCCATGATAGAAACAATAAAGCAGGATGTGCTGGTAGCCATTGAAGCGCTGAAAAGAGATAATTTCGACCTCGTTAATATAGCTGGGAATCGTATTGCAACCGATTCAATGATTATAAAAAGAAATGACTTAATTATGGTTGGTTTTCTTCTCAAGGAAGTATCAATTGAAATCAGAAGGGTCAAGGAAGTCAATGAGAGAAATTTGATAAGGTGTAGAGAAACGGGGAGGAAATTCCTTGAAGGGCTACTGTCTCTACTGGATGAAGAAATAGCCACTAAGGAGATTTGGGAAAGGTATCAAAATTACAAAAGAGAAATCAAAAGCTATCTTCTCATTGATATTGAATCCTCTCTATATAAAGAAAATCCTGGTTTCACGAAGGAAACAAGAACGATGCTGCTAGAACAGTTAAATGGAAACAAAAGATTGCTAACAAAGAGAGATTATAGATTAGTTGAAGGTATAGCTTCTGAAATCTCAAGGGTGATCAATGCTTATGGCTTCTATCCAGAAGATTTAGTTTTCTATCTGGTGATGAAAGTTTTCAGTAGCTATTACGACTACTTCATCTACGATTATTATTTGGAAGAAAGCAATGAAGAAAAAACGAAGAAGGAAAAAGAACTAAATTCATACATCGATAAAATTTACGAACTCTTCTCAGCAGGAAACAACTTAAATGAGCTTTATGAGGTATCTGCGAAGATAATAGGGGAATTAGGAGCAAGATGGAGAATGTATTTCATTAATCTTGGAGAAATCAGAATGATAGTGGAAAGGAGAGTAGAACTTCCACCCGAAGCAAAAAAGGAAATAGAGGAAGGGATTGCAGAGGTATTTGAAAGGAAGATAAGAGAAGGTAAATAGGAAGAAAATAAGAAGAAGAATGGATAGGATAGAATCAGCAGTTGAGATAACTCTGTCAAAATATCCTGGTATTGGGAAGGATGATTTGGTGAGATTATTCACGGATTATATTGAAACGCATCTACCGGATATCGTTGCAAGAGTTAAACTTCCAAGCAGAATGGAGTTAAAACGCGAATGGTTCTTAGAAAGAAGAAAAACGAAGGAATTTCGTATGTCAGAGGAGGAACTCAGGGAAAGAGAAGCCTTTGTAAAGTGGTTAGAGAGAATAAAATCGAAAAATAGGGAAAGACCAATTGATGCAGATTTTGTAATTGAAATGGATGGATGGAGTAGGAATAATGTAATGCAATTAATGGAACATCCTTTTGCCTCATCTGAGATAGAAATTGACGGAGAAATTTATTCTAAGGACTTTGAGGATGGTTTACAGTCTTTGGGGGATCATACTCTCTTAGGGGCAATCCCCGAAGTAGAAAGGGCGGTTAGCATTGAGAAAATGCGAGTAGAACGCTTAGACGAGGTGGTAGAATTAATTTCGGAGAGAGCAAGAGAAGTCTCTCAGAATAGGGTAGAAAAGATTAGCCACTATTATGATGCTGATTTTGGGTTCACTATTGAGGTGGTGGTGAATCAAACAGATAAGGAAGCGTTTGAAACATGGCTACAGCTTATAGACGAACTAAAATCTTTGGGTTTTGACGTTCTGGTAACCGTAGATTGGACAGGGGGGAATATGCTAAGTGAGGATGAACTTGTGCATAAAATGGTGGATGTGATGTTGAAATCCGGCGTCGGGCCGAAAAGAACGGATAGATTCAGCGCGGTCAAGGAGCTAAAGGAAGGGTGGATGTGATGTTTTACCTGGATACAGATGTTATTTTAGCTTATAATTATGAAACGGAAGTACAACATTGGCGAGCTATAAACTTAATTAAGGATATTGAAGGTGGTAAATTTTATACTTCACCTTTCGCAATTGTTGAGTTGTATTGCACAGTTTCCAGAGATATAAATAACATCTGTATCCAGGTAAAACATCTCAGAAAACAAAAAGAAGAAATCAAAGTGAAAACTGTAGTTGAATATGTTATTCGCAGTTTAAATCTGACTGTATGCTCTGATGGTGTGGCAAATGAAGAGATAGAATGGCTTGGCGTTAAGGTGTTCTCAAAATATTTTGACGCTATTAAACTGGCGCCAAAGGTGAAGTTACGAACAGGTGATCTCCTTCATGTCGCTTATGCTTGGCAACTGAAGAACGAAGGAAAGATAGGATATCTAGTGAGTCTTGATGATGATTTTCAAGAAAGGAACGAAGTAATTGAAAACGAGACGGGCATAAAATTGCTTCCAAATAATTTACAATAGTCGTGGTTAGAAAAACATTTTATCATGTGGTGCAATAAGAGCAGTTCCTGCTAAGACCAAAGTTGAACAAATAAGAACCCAATCACTTGTTTGCATAGTTTCAAATATATCATTTCTCCTTAAATTTCTTTACAAGCCCTTCCAAAGCCCTTCTTCCTTGCGCCCCTTCAAGTTTGACTTCTTCCACTTCTTCCTCTTTTATTTCCTCCTCAGCCTCCGCTCCTTCACCATACACCACCCGCAGCGCATCCTTCACGTCCTCTAATTCCGCTTCGGTCAACCCAAAGAGGTCCGCCACCGCTCGGTCAATCTCCTCCTCTACCGCTCTCAGCTCATCCTCATCTTCTGCCAAGGCGAGCTCATGCGCCTTCTTCGAAAGCTCTGCTAATCGCCGATGAAGTTCACTGCGTGTATCGAATTTCGGAATTCGAATTGTTTCCTCAATAATCTTCGGTGTGCCAAAACTCTTTGTGCCTCCTGCAATGCTTCGTATCGCAAGGTCAACAATGCTTGAATTTAACACCGCACAAATAAAATGCGCTTCGTTCTCGTTATCTGTGGAAACAAAAGCTAAAACATGCTCCGGCAGTATCATCTTTTCTCCTAAAAACTCATCATTCGCGGAACTTATCACACATGCATTTAATTTACTGCCCATCTGGTTCCATACAGCCTTGTAAGGGCTAAACGTGTATTCACCAACCGCATACATGCTGTAAAAAGGCCCTTTTTCCATTAATTGCCTCACAACACCTGAGCTCCTTTTTCTGATCGCATCTTCAAAACGCTTTAAATAGGCATACGTCTTCGGGAAATTGACCATCACCCAGCGCTCATCATAGCCGATCCTCTCCTTCGGATCATGCATCTGCAAGGTGTAAATATAGCTGCCTAACTTCCATTTCTTGAGATGCTGAGTTTTTATCAGCGGAAAGACAAAGAAATCTTCGATCGCAACGGGAGAAATCTTCTCGACATCTTTCTTCATTCCTTCCGTTATATTTTTCACGACTATATCCTTTATCTCTATTTCTTCACCCTGAATTCCTAAAATAGTTCGTAAATAAGCAGGGATCTCTATCCTCTCTTTCCTGCGCGATGCAATACCTAAAATACGCAGCCAATAAACCGCGTTTGCTCCACCACTGTAAATGCCCGCATAAGCGCGATAATGACCTTTTCCTTGCACCTTTTTAACGATATTAATAGCCTTCTCCGGTAGCGTGAGCCACGGTGATAATACATTCGTTTCATCAGATGGATAAGCAAAGAGCTCGATTCGGGTGCTCTTCTCTAATACTTCCTCTAAACTATCCCTCTGGTCTATTCGCGCTCGCTTCTTTCTCCACAACACATACCTTACGGGATATCTCGTCTCTCCGTTTTCTTTGGTAAAGAACGGTTTCTTGATGAAAATTGCCGCGGTTCGGTTGCTCGCGCCCTCAAAGGGGTTGAGCTCCACCAGATCGTGTGCTTTCACCACCTTGACTGGCACTTCTTTTACGGTTCTTTCCCTTTTCTCTGGTATTTTGAACCTTCTAAACTGCTCACCAGCTCCTTTCGTCTTAAAAAATGTTTGAGTGATCAAAAAACCCAGATTTTTACCTTCTTTTAAATATAGATCCATGCATCTGTAGACAAAAAGTGATGAAATGTCCACTTTAGCACCACCCCACCGCTCTCCGGGCTTCCACAGTTTGTAATCCCTCAACAAAGGCTCTAAAGTTCTTCGATATCCGTCAGGCAAGCTCTCCCAATTCACCCACGGCGGATTACCCACCACATAGTCGAACTTATCCTGGAGCAAGGGCGCGAATGAGTTCTTCAAGATCCGCGTCCAGATACGGTTCTTGCCTTCCCCTTCCAGGGCTGTGAGTTGATGAAAGAGCCCGTCGAGGATGAAAAGCTCGTTTCTATTCAGGGTTGCTCCAGCCCTCGACGCCTCGCGCTTCACTCGTTCCTCAAAGATCTCCTCCGAACACCCGGGAGTCAACACGCACTCCTCAACAACAGCGAGCACTTTCGGTAAGAGCCCCTTCCGAACCACACCTGTTGGTATTTGAAACTCATCTGCTTCTGTTTTTAAACTGTAAGCGTAAGTGCCGTAGATCGTCTGCTTCCGCTCCACGAGGATGGAATCCGCGAAATAAACCGGCAGCTCTATATCCCCTCGCTTGTATTTTATGAGCTTCCCCAAAGCGATCAGATAGTTCGTCCTCGCAGCCAGCACCGCTAAAGGATTTAAATCAAACCCAACAATGTTCTTCAGTATAGCCTCAAGCGTTTCGGTTTCATTCCTGAAAGTAGTATCAAGCGCGTACTGCCTCGCCCGCTTGATCGCTAAAACTAAAAAGGTGCCACTGCCACACGCCGGGTCGAGGAATCGTTTATCCAGGTTGCCATCATACCCGACCTCCGAAATGACGAGTTCAGCAAGCCAGTCAGGCGTGTAATACTCGCCCAGATCATGCCGTATCTTCTTCGGCACGAGGTATTGATACAGTCGTTTGAGCAGATCCTTCACCTCTTCCGGATCATGTTCCAGCGTTGCAGGCTCAAATTCAGAAAGTGTTTTTGCAAGTTTACTCACTGCTGCTCCCACATGCTCATCCCAGACATCAAGATACCAGCCGAAATAATCGCCCTCCAAAAAATTCTTGATCCCGATTGCACGCGAGAAGATGTCGCCCTCCTCCACATCTCGCAGCATACTCCTCAGCTCTTCATGACCTTGATAATATGCTTCCTCGAGCCGCTTCAAATAGGACTGCAAATAACTATCACCAGAAGAAACGGCAACTTCCGCAGCCAGTAGCTTCATGACGAGCGCATAATACGTGTGAAGCGCGAAAAGTAGCCCTTCGTAATCAATATCATGTGCGGTGAGCCCGTAGGCTCGCTCCAGGCCTTTGATCTTCTCCGACGAATAGCCGCAGACCTGCCCGAAGACGCGCTTCCAGTCGTTGAACAGCACGTTCACCCGTTGATGCTCTTTATTTTTTATCCGCGTTTCGTAAAGAACCTTCACGAGTGTCTCAGCTACTGGACTTCCTGCACCAAGATGCTTATTCAATGCTTCTACCCTGAGCGCCCACCTCCTTAACCCCCTGAGCGCTTCCAGGAACGTGAGCATCGTGCGCTCATTTATGTCATGGGGGCCGTCAGACACCCAATTCTTCCTGAACCTGACAAACCCGATCTGGTAACCATCTAAGACGACCCCGAAATATTTCTGCCACGCTTCAACGGACGGTGCCAACTGCTGAATATAGCCTATTACTTGTTCTTTCGCATGATGAAAGCCCGAAGGATTATTAAAAGTCCCTGGTCTCTCATATTCTATGACCACCCTACCATAGAGAGCATCAATCCTGCCTTCGATTACCGTGCCCCTACCAGCTCTGAATTCGTAACTCGCATAATTTGCTATGCCAAGTTTATCGAGAACAGTTTTGAGGATGTGCTCGGTATTAACTTCGAGATCAGCTTCGTTATTAGCATCTTTCGCTGCTGCTCGAATTTTATCCGCTACTTCTTTCGCATCAGCTTCAATAAGTGCCTCTTTCACCATTTATCCACCAAGCTTCTTCAATCTTCGCGATAGATGAGAGCGCAGTATTAACAAAAACGTTCTCATAATTATTAATACTTTCCCTCGTCGAATAGCAAACATGAAAAACTGTTATAACCGTTTATAGCATGGAGCGAGCACTGAGACTGAGAATAAAAACTGTTCCACCTCTTAATTTCGATCTCAGCGCCGCCATTTTCGCTGGCGGCGATCCCCAGATCCGCACTTACGAAAACGGGAAATACTGGCAGGTTCTCCGGGTGCCTACCAAATGGATACTCAGTACCATCTCCTCTTCAGGAACTGTCGATGAGCCGGAATTAGCGGTCGAGTTGCAGTCCAATGCAGCAATTTCAAATCACGATAAGAAACTAACCGAAGAGATGATCAGGTCCCTTTTCAATCTACCATTTGACCTTACTGCGTTTTATCAAGAGGTCAAGAATGATCCGATTCTGTCAAACCTCACTCAGCAATTGAGGGGTTTAAAAATGAATAAATTGGAGGCACTGCCCGCAGATGACCTCGGCTTACGAAGACACATCGCGCATTATTATTGCAGCGACCGAAGAATCTCGGGCGAGGAGGCCCGCAGCATAGCTGAGGGATAGGGCACGTGGAAAGGATTAGCAGGTTTTTACGTGCTAATCGCAGCCCGATTAGGTGTGGATGTGTGAGAGCTAAACACCAACTTCATGAATATCTTTACCCCATAATCTTTAATTTTTTCTCTGATTTCAATAACTTTCTCAGGATATTGACCATAACAACATACAGATTTTGTTTTGTTTTTTCTTTCAACAGTTATCATATAAGTTCGTTGCATCCACTAAATTTTCGACTCTATTTTTAATCACCATTTGTGGTAATGCAAGTATTTGTGGGTCAAAGTTTATAGCCTGATGAAAAGAAGAAGAAAAAGTAGGAGGTTACAGAATGAGGACTTATCAAGAATTGGACGCAAAAGCTAAAGAAATGGATATGTATGCCGACTGGGGAAAGGCAAGCCTTTCTGAGGAAGAGAAAAGGGTAGCTGACGAGATGAGGAAAGACAGAGAGCTCTTAGGTATGACGAAGGACTTATCGGAGGAAGAATTTATGAGGAAGTTGAAAGAGAGGACTGATGAGGATATTAGAAGGGAAAAGAAATTATGGAAGCGACATAAAAATTTGCAGGGTGAAATATATCAGCAATATGAAGATTTGGTAAATGAAATAGGTGTTTCATACGATTATTTCTTTGGTTGGGTCGAGGGACTCGAATGGGTTCTGGCGGGTGAGGAAAAGGAAGGTGATAAAAAAGGCATGCCAACAGAGGAAGAAGTGAAGAAGGAATTAAAGGAACAAAGGGAAAACTACGAAGAGGAGAAGAAGAATCATGATAAAAGATGGGACACTGTAGTGGAGCCACATACGGGGCATATCAGAGATTATTTTGATGGATTTCGAGAGGCTATGCAATGGGCACAGGGAGAGTTAGAGTAGGGAAAATAACTTAAAATTAAAAGATGATAGTGTACGAAGGGGATGAGATGGGGAGGTAGTGAAACGTTTATCTGCCCCAAATTGTATGCATTCAAAGCAAAATGCGACGGAACAAGAGTGCGGTTTTCGCGCACTGATGAAGGGGACTCACCATTTGTAGAAGAAGGATTGAGAGACATGGAAGAAAAACCAAAATTACCTGCACCAAGAGACATGTGTGTACAGATAAGACCTGGGGAATCAGTGTATGTCGATAAGAATGTTCCATCTTATACCCCTCTAATTTCGCGTTTTCGTCAAATCCGAGGAAATGTTATCGCTTATACAATAGATATAGAATATGCACTCATCGGTGTTCGGATAAGAGATTGTGATTCCAACTATCAATACCTTTGTATAGTATAAAAGCGACTATTTTACCCGGTGATACGATGTATGGCGTCA
>RXIE01000034.1 GCA_004212135.1 Candidatus Methanophagales archaeon ANME-1-THS
GTGGAGAAGCGTTATCTGGACGTGGCGTGCGATCCAGCGGTCGTTAAGGGTAAAGAGCTGGTGCTCGTCATTACGAGCTCGTTCTACGAAGAAGAAGCAAGGGTTACCCTCAATGATGCCCCGGGCAGCACGTACAAGCTCGACGAGGAGGGCAAGAAGAAAGTGAAGCTGTCTACCGCAGACCTGGAGTATAAAACCTATAAGATAACCGTTGCGGTCTCTAACCTGAAAGAGACGAGGTACGTAACGATCCAGCGTGAGGCCTCAAGCCTCGATGTACCGGATTATGCAACGATCGGCGAGATTGTGCAGCTCACGGGTACTTCTGATTTCGGTGATTTCGCGCTCTTCGTCATTGATAATGTACTGAAGCACGTGGCACGAATCAGTGACGATACCTTTAAATGGGACTGGGACACCAGTGGTGAGCTCGAGGGCTATCGAGAGATCGAAGTATTCATCGTGAGTACTCATGGGTTCTCTATTGGTGAGTATATAAGTGAGGATTGGCAGCGGGAGAATGGAGTGGATGCATCGGCGAGTATCTTTTTACAAGCGCCCATGTTGAGTCTGAACGCCCTCGAGAGTATCGCGAAGGGCGACGAGGTGCTCATCAGCGGCACAGCTACGGGCACGGACCATATCTACCTGCTCATGTTTAATTCCCGGGGTGAAGTGGTATTCCCTCCCGGCGGGCTGGTGAAGGCGACACCGGTGTATGAAGGCGTATGGGAGGAGGAGCTAAAGGGGCTTGATACCGGACGATACGTCGTGATTGTGCTCCACAAGGGTCGGGATGGCGAGAGCGCGGCTATACGAAATGGTACGTGGGATGCGGGCGATGCATCGAAGACCCTGGATCAGCGGATCGCGTTAGTGGAATATGCGATTCAACGGGTGGATAGTGATGATATCTTCTCGAAGGACGATTTTAAGGTCGTTCAGCCGGAGGTGAAGCTCGAGCTGGAGGATGCGATGGTTGGTGATGAACTCGTGATTCGGGCAACGACGAATGTAAAGGATGGCACGCGGGCATGGATACGGCTGGAGCAGACGGGGACTGGGAAGAAGGAGCTGAAGGAGGTCAAAGTGGAGAATAACGAACTGCAAGCGGAATTTGATACCACAACACTCGCGGTTGGGAGCTGGAACGTCAGTGTGTCGATCCCCGATCGCTGTTCCGACGAGGGCGTGGTAACCATCCACGCGCAGGCGTCCACACCTGTACCCCAAGCAACTCCAGAGGCATCGGTGGCACCTTCGTCAACGTCGCCCGCGCTACCGTTATCCGCATCTGAAGGGAGGCGAACCCAAGTCCCCGGCTTTGAACTGGTGAGTTCGTTCGCGGTGCTCCTGGCAATCGCCTATCTGGGAAGAAAGGGGAGGTATCGAACTCAGTAAGAGGTGATGAGCATGAATAAGAGACTGAAACTCGTGATAGGGGCGTTGATCATCCTGCTCGTGGCTCTTTCAAGTGCAGCGTATATCGGCGGATGGCTGAAGATCCCTCGACCGGAGGTAGCGGGAGAGGAGCAGATCTACCAGGGCTATCCGAGGACAATTGTGGACTCTGCCGGGCGGACCGTTACGATCACCAGGCCGATTACACGGATCATCACACTCACGAGCGACAGTGCGGAATGTGTGAGAACACTCGGGGAGGTTGAGAAGATCGTCGGGGTCACGGAGACGATACTGGAAGGGGAGGGTGGGCTCTATTTTCAGGAGTTAAAGGGCCGGCCGGTGGTCGGTACCTGGAAAGAGTATGACTATGAGAAGATCGTGGCGATTGCAAAGGGTGATTCTGATCGGGTTACGCCTGATCTCCTCGTGGTATGCTATGCGGCCAGGGCATCAGAGGTTAGCGAGCGCCTGAACCCCTTTGGTATTCCCGTTGTGGGGCTCGATTTTTATATCCCGTCGAGCATGGAGGCGGAAGTAGAAAAACTCGGGTATATCCTTGATCGGGAGGCTGAGGCACGGAAGTTCATTACGTGGCGTCAGCACAAGGAGGATGCAGTCCGACGTGCCGTCGCTGGGCTTGAGAGACCCCGGGTGTACCTCGAACGAGGCGCATCAACAGATATAGGGGAACTCGGCACGTATGGACAAGGCTCTGCGCTCAATGAGTTTTGTAACCTCGCGGGTGGAGCGAATATTGCCAGTGAGCTTGAAGCGCAGTATCCAAAGGTGGGTTGGGAATGGGTGATGTCTCAAAATCCTGCGGTGATCATCAAAGAAGAGCCAAAGACCTTCATCGGCGTTTCGAGCATGGCTGAAGAGCTGAGGACCGAACTCATGAATCGGCCAGGCGCGGGGAATGTATCCGCGATACGAGACGGACGGGTCTATATCCTCACCTACAAGATTACCTATGGACTGGGGAACGTTGTGGGACTCACCTACTGGGCTCAGCTCTTCCATCCCGAGCTGGATTTGGATCCCGAAACGGTGTATCGCGAATATCTTGAAGAGTTCCAGGGCATGGTCTATCCGGCGGAGATACAAGTCGTGTACCCGGAGCTCCCGAGGTGAGAATGGCAGGCACGGAGGCGATCACCGGAATTGGAACAAAGGGTCGAGAAATAAAGGCGCAGTACAATAAATTCATTGGTAGGAAGATTCTTTTTATCCTCGTCTCGCTCATCCTCATTGGTCTCATTGCGGGTATCTCTACCACGCTCGGCTCGTATCCCATCACCGTCTCGGAGGTCTACACGATCATCTGGCACGGGCTCTATCACGATCCAGAGACGACGAGTGAGATTGTCATCTGGAACCTGCGCTTGCCGCGTATCATACTGGGCATTTTGGCTGGTATCGGGCTCGCGATCTCAGGCACGGAGATGCAGGGGATTTTAAGAAACCCACTTGCCAGCCCGTTTACGCTGGGTATCGCGTCCGGTGCGGGCTTCGGCGCTGCGCTCGCCATCATCTTAGGTGCAGGTTTCATCCTCAACCGGTATCTGATTATAGGGAACGCATTCTTCTTCGCACTCATTCCTGCCTTCGTCATCATAGGGCTGGCACATTACCGGAGTGCGACACCAGAGACAATGGTCCTCGCGGGTATCGCGATGGTGTACATCTTCAGTGCTGCGACGACCTTACTCCAGTACTTTGCGGAACCTGAAGCGGTAAAAGAGACGGTATTCTGGATGGTTGGGAGCCTGGGCCGAGCCTCGTGGGAGAATCTCATACCAGTTTCGATCGTACTCATCTGCTGTCTTATCCCGCTCATGTGGACGGTGTGGGACCTCAATGCACTGACCGCGGGTGATGAAGTTGCGAAGAGCCTCGGCCTCAATGTCGAGCGAACCCGGATCATGGTCATGCTCCTCGCGACCCTGTTGACCGCGGGTATTATCAGCTTCACGGGCACTATCGGGTTCATCGGCCTGGTCTCGCCGCATATCTGTCGAATGATTATTGGTGGCGATCATCGGTTCTTAATTCCCGCTTCGGGACTTTGTGGCGCTGTTCTCTTGCTGAGTGCGGACACGCTTGCGCGACTGATTATCGCACCGGTTATTCTCCCGGTCGGTGTGCTCACCGCTTTTATGGGCGGTCCTCTCTTCTTATATCTGATCCTGAGGAGGCGAAAGGAGTACTGGTGAGATGAGACTAACCGTGAAAGATGTGGAGTTCAGCTATGCCAGTCTGCCAATTCTCCGCGAGGTGAATCTCGAGGTGGCCGCTGCGGAGATTCTGGGCGTGGTCGGTCCTAATGGCGCGGGAAAGACCACGTTACTGCGCTGCATTGATCGAATACTCACGCCTCAAAAAGGTTGTATCCTGGTCGATGTACAGGACATCCAGAAGCTGAGCCGTATGGAACTCGCGAGAGCGATCGGGTATATTCCACAGAGCGTCTCACAGGTCTTTCCTGCTACAGTCTTCGATGCGGTGCTCATGGGACGGCGGCCTCATATCAGTTGGCGAGCGAGTGAAACGGATCGTGATAAGGTCCTGGAGACCCTTTACCAGCTCCATATCGAGGATCTCGCGATGCGCGAGATACATGAGCTCAGCGGTGGCCAGCTTCAGAAAGTCTTTATCGCCCGTGCACTTGCACAAGAGCCGGCGGTGCTCCTCCTTGACGAGCCGACCTCGAATCTTGATATCAAGCACCAGCTTGAAGTGCTCGGTCTTATCAAGACCGTTGTCAAAGAGAAGGGTATCTCCGCGATCATGGCTATCCACGACCTCAATTTGGCTGCACGGTTCGCAGATAGGATCATCATGATGAATCGTGGCACGATTATCTCCGCAGGTGATCCCGTCTCGGTGCTTACCCGTGAGAATATCCAACAGGTCTACGGTGTGGTGGCAACGGTGAATTATAACAGCGGGAAACCGTTTATCATACCGTTAAGATCGATAAATCAAAATCGGAGCGAGGGTACTCAAAGCGATTGAAATCGGTTTCTACGCTCTTCAAAGAGATCGGAGTTTATTTCTGTGCTCTTCTCCGTAATCGCGGTATCACCCTGGCTTTGAGGAGCCATCCGAGACCCACGAGAATGACGAACGGTAAGAGGTACCCAACTGCGATTATCAGTCCTCTTATTACTGCTACAAAGCCCGCGAAGGATGTGCGAAGCGCATCACGTATCCCCCAGCTCTGGGTGATCGGCTCTGGCTCGTATAATGAAACGGAGATCGTTGCCAGCTCGACCCGGTTCTCCAGATAGGTTATTCGGCCGGTCAGTCGTTCGATCTCACCGCGTACACGCTCTAACTCGCGTTCCACTTCCAGAATATCCTTAACCTCATCAGCCTTCTCGAGGATCTCGAGTAAGCGCTTCTCCTGTCGCTCAGAATTATTGAGCCGTGCTTGTAGATCAATATACTCCTCCGTGACATCCTCCCCCGATATCTGCTTCGACTGCACCGTGCCAAGCTGCTCGAGCTCATGAATAGCTGAGAGGAACTTATCTTTGGGCACTCTGATGGTTATCTCTCCCCTCCTGTGGCCGGTAGCAGTAACGTACGAGTACGAATCAGAGACAAAGCCATTTGATCGTTCTACAATCTCGAAGAGCGCGTCTGAACGTGCCTGAAAGTCTTTGACCTCGATCCTCACCGAAGCGCGCTGGATTATCTTCCGCTCGGTATTCATACCGCTCTCATAAGACTCTGTCGCTCCCCTTCCCCCCAGTCCCGGGGTGGGAACTGGTACGACCTGTGGTACAGGTGCGGTAACACCTTTCTCACTCCAGGTATCAAGGGCGGGATATCCAGTTGGTTCTTTCAAGCCCGGCATTCTCGCGAGCAAAAAGCCCGCGGACGCTGAGACGATACAGAGCAGCAGAATGACTGCGAGTTTCGACCTTTCCATTTTTTAGTACCTCTACAATCTCTTCGTTTTTCGCCTTATAAGACTTTGGTAAGCTCCAATTCGAATTGAAGTTATATATCCGCGTTTAAACCGGTCAGAACTGAGGAAGGAGCAGCGTGCAGGCTGAAACAGACGGACAAACGAGGAGTTTATGCGGGATATCGGACTTCAATGGTGATGGTATCGCTTCGAGCAATCACTTCACCCGTTTCCACCGATTTGATATATGCCTGGAACTCACATGCTCCTCTGAAGGGCAGTTCCTTTTTATTGATCACCGTGAAGGTATGGCGCGAGGTTCCGCCGGGGCCCAGATCTATCCCGATCACTTGCTCAGGCGGTAATTGCCAGTATGCATTTCCTCCACTCGTGATGACCTCGAGACCGACGGTATAAACCATGCCGCGTGTAATATTACTGCCCTTATTCTGGACGGTGAGGTTGAGCGTGACCGATTCGCCATGCGCAATCGTTATGGATCTCGGGTTCAAGAGCGAGGGTTTTGGATCTTTGATCGAGATATCCACGACCTCGAGTCCAGACGGTTCCTCATTCGATCGCAACACTGTACGAGTTGCTATGAGAACTGCACAGATGAGCACGAGACAGACGATCCCAGCGGCAACGAGCTTCTTCATTTCCTTTGGTTATACACCGGGTATTACTAAGAGTAGAGCGAAACGGTATATAAATATTGCCACGGGCAATGCTGCTCTGCCATCACGTCCTTCTTTATACTGTGGTAACAGGCTACCACTATAGAGCACGCGTTAACCGTAGGTTTTACCAGCACGGTGTCGAGAAAGAAAGTGCGCTTCAACGCGGCAATCAATTTGCCCCGGGAGCAGTCAGGAGGCTGCATGGGTGAGAGATGGATCCCGCTCCTGAAAATCGCTATTTATATTGCACCTGCAAGAATTGAGGCGGTGATGTTCGCCAAATTATTCCCGATTTACATGGCACTTACAACCTGGTCATGGTTTTCTAACAGTTCTTCGATCAGAAGCGCATTTTTCTTCCCCTTTGCTGATTCTTCCCGTACTTTAAGCTTATCTATCGATACGAAAGCCATTTCTGCAGCGGCGAAGAAGGAAGATACAAGAATCAGGAGCACGATGACGAGGAGTGTTATGAGCATAGCATCTCTCAATCGTACAAATGAAGAGTGGTATATGAATGTTTGCTTCTGGTATCGTGCAGTATACTGACGGGTTTATTCTGGTTTGTTCGTACACGTATAGTGAGACGAGCTGTTGTCGCTGGAAGGAAGATACATCGGTGAGTGTGGTCTTACCCACCACTTACCCATGAGAGAATAATGAGCTCATCATTTCCACGGACCTCGGTTTTGATGCCGCGCAGATTTTTGATATTCATCCCGTTCAGGTAGACGTTAAAGGAACGTTTGATCTCCAGGTGGTTATTCGTTCCGTCTATCTCGAGTACCGTGTCACTGAATTGCTCACCATAGCGTTCCACCAGGTGCTTCAGCACGTCCTCTACCGTGTTCAAGCCATCACCCTCGAGTTCGGTCAATCGCGTCTTCGTCACGCGGTGCAAAGCTTGCGGGAATTTCACTTTTATTTGACCCGACTCAGGTTCAGCTTTTTTTTGCTTCGATGAGTGCTGCGCTGGCGATTCGGAGATGCCGACGAGACTGTGCCGCAGCGTGAAGTCCCACTCCTCGTTCTGCCAATCCCGCTCGACGGATTCACGAGGCCTCACGGAGCTCAACCAGGCGAGGCGCTCCTCGGCCTGCTCTTTCATGCCCCGGCGCTTGATGGTGAGATCAGGATAAACGGTTATCCAGGTCTTTTGGGGCGGTGGCGTGGGATATTCACGATAACAACTGCGACTGATAATAGTATTCGGGAGGTATTTCGAGGCGATCGTATAAGCTCGTTCCATCTCTTCGAGCGTTGGGCGTCTCGTGATCTTCTCGTAGGCAAATACCGATGCGAACGGATTTATGCGATAGCGTATCGTGGGGTTCACCGAAGCGAGGAACTGAGCTATCTTCTCGATCTCCTCGTCATCCACAAGCCCGGGCATGTAAATCGTTTGAACCAGTAGTTCGATCCGCGAGGCATTGAGCTTCTCGATCGCGCTCAGTACCGGCCGATTGGACTTCCCCGTGTACCACTGGTGAAGCTCGTCAGAATATGCTTTTAAATCCACATGCGACTCGGTCAAGCCCGCTGCTTCCAGTTCGGGGACATACGCCTCATCAACCCCCAGCTCATAGCCATTGGTCATCAGCACGATCTTTTCAAATCCCCGCTCTTTCAAGCCCCGGACCAGACTCAGAAGATACTCCTTATCCAGGGTGGGCTCGCCACCGGTAATCAGCGCCTCAGCCGGCACGTTGCCATAATAGTTCAGGCAGGCGCGTTCCATTCGTTCGAGGGTCTCAGGTGCGGTGAGCAGTGTTCCTCCACCGTCTCGTGCGGGTCTGAAACACCCTCTGCAGTTGAAATTACAGCCCGTGAGCATGAACCAGACCCGCGGTTCGATCTCCGAGAGCGTGAAGTACAGCAACCCTCTTTTCGTCATGGCTCGTCCTTTAGTATATCTCTCGAATCGGTAATAAAAAGCTGAAGACCTGATAGATCGGCTGGTGATTTTGTATACCGGGACGGAACCAGGTCGATGAGGGCGAAGAAAGCGGTATACTACTATGCATCAGTATTCTGCTGAACGATCAACAGGATATTTTCCAACCTTGTTAGTTTTGGATCGCACTCCGAAAGGTTTTAATCGAACCAGGCTCATCTATTCACGTGGTGAACCGCTATGCACACTCATACGATCTCAAAAGAGCAATATCAAGATCTCATCCTCTTCTTCCTGAATATCGGCCTTTTATGTATCTTCTTTATCCTGAGTTAGGGTACTGAACGAGCGTTTTTGGGCTGGCATTCGAATACCCGGGCAGCGGTTATTGGTCGATCGGAGTGAGCAGGTTCGAAGGTCATGAAGGTGCGAGCTGCCATCATCTTTTTATATCCGCATTATATATCAGACTGATTACTCATGCGCACAATGAAGCAGGTGTTCTTCGTATTACTCGTGGCAGTCGTGCTTGCCGCTCTCCTGGTTCCGTGTTCCGGGCTACAACCCACCGCGCCAGCGGATACCGGGATCAAGATTCTTGTGTTTCGCACGGATTCGATTGTCTACGCATCAAATGAAGAGATGACCCTTTTTTTATCGCTCTATTCGCCTGAGGATCTCAACAATGTCCTCATCCGCGTTTCGGGCGTGAAGAATACCCGGGGCATTTATTATGTATCCACGTCGAGTACAATGAATCTCACAGCGGGCGAGAATAACCTGATCTTGAGCAAACAACTGCCTGCATGCTCGAGCTGTGCTGGAATAAAGCAGGGAACGTATTTTATCAATCTCTCGGTTGCGTACGATGGTGAAGTCATAGAGGCGACGCACAGCATCGCAATCACCCAGACGGGAGACCAACGTATACCTGTTGAGATTCTCGTTGAAGAGGCGAAGCGGATGACTGAATCTGAGAATCTCACGCTGCTCGACCTGAGAACCGAGGAGGAGTATAACGCAGCGCATATAAAAGGTGCGGTACTGATCCCGTTCGCAGAGTTGGGTAATCGAACCGAGGAGTTGAATAAGAGCTTTAAAATCGTGGTGTATAGCGATAACAGCAGTAATAGCACGAATGCGTGTGAGCTCCTCATCGAGCGGGGCTTCGAACGCGTGTATCATGTGCTCGGTGGCATCAACGCCTGGAATGAAAGTGGCTACCCGCTTGTTGCTACGGAAAGGCCAAAACTGCCCGGATTAGAAGCAATGCTCGCACTTGGAGCACTGCTCATCGTTGCGTACCGGCTGAGGCGATGATTTAAGCGAAGGAAAGAAGGTGGGGGAAGAATCATATGAATGAAGAGATGAAGGTCAAGATAGAACTGGGTGCTGAGGTCTTTGAGGCAGAGCTTACCCGGGAATTCTCACCGAAGACCTTTGAGAAGATCGTGGAATCGCTGCCGATCGAATCCGAAGTGAAGACCTGGGGCGACGAACTCTACTTTGAAGTCCCGGTCATTATGGGAGAAGAGAACGCGTTGGGATTTGTAGGCAAGGGCGATATCGGGTATTGGCCTGCGGGGAGGACGCTCTGTATTTTTTATGGCAAGACGCCGCTGAGCGAATCTGATGAGAAGATAGTACCTGCCTCTTCGGTCAATATTGTTGGGAACCTGAAGGAGCCGGAGCGGCTGAAGAAGCTGAGACTGCGGGGAGGGGAGACGATCCGAATATCCGCGAGGCGCTGATCTGCTATCCCGATTTATAGTATTTCTTTTTTCTTTTTTTCTTCTTTGCTCTCCACTTCGCCTTTAATCCGCGTTTTCACCGACTGTTGACGCGACCATGTGAAAATTTGGGATACACCTGCACACAAAGTTCTCGCACTAAATTGCCCTTGTGTTAGATAAAAAATCCATATAATTAGGTTCTGAAATGTCTAACAATTAAAAAAAAATTAAATATTCAGTAACTTTTAAAACATCGATTACGTAAGTAATTGTGCAATGTGTGCAAGATACACGTGCACAATATTGCTACGGTCGAGCAATACCGTAGCCATAAAGACTATTAAAAGAGAGAGGAGGTGAAATGGAAAAAGTGGAAAGAGATCAGACTGTAGGGCTTGTAGTCCTACTTGCAACACTCGTCGCTCTCGCAGTGTTTTCAGCTTCTTTACCCGTAATGGCGGATTATCAAGCGGAACAAAACGTCACAGTATCAAAGTCAGAGACACTTCTCATTAAGAACCAAAACGAAACATATGATGTCACATACTGGAACTTCACCGCTACCATCGGCACGAATTCAACAGACGTAATAAATTCTTGGGCTGAATCACAAAATCCAAGTGACAATAATACGCCGGTTGCACGGATTCAGAATCCCAACTCAGCTCTGGACCTGATCATATATCTCAATGCAAGCGAATTCTCAGGCACTGCCACCGTCTCGAACGAATGGTATAATCTAACCAACACAACCGATAATACTACTGATGCAGATGGAATTAGTACGGCGTTAACCTTCGACACCGATACTGACACGGGGAATACAATATACGCAACTGAGTTTAGGAACCTGTGGCTTAAGATATACGCAACCACATCAGGGACAGCAACATCTACATTCAAAGTCCTAGGGGAAGGAGCATAGAGCTGAAGAGCCTACATGTCCTATAAAAGGAGAGGGTAATGCAAAGGTTTATAAGTAGGCTCTTCGCTTAACTTAAAAACATGGACATGAAGAAGATAGCTAGAGCGGGATTGCTTCTTCTCCTCCTCGGAGTAACCATAGGGTCCATAGTAGTACCCGTCTCAGCAACCTCGGTGGACCGGTTATCTATCACTGATAACGAGGGATATGCGGGTGATGTGATTGAAATCCTCATCACGCTGGAGAGCACAGCGGATGCCGCAAGGACGGGGCACTGGCGTACCTATTACAAGGCTGTGGAAGGCGATGATGAGAAGATGGACATAACGAGCTGGATAGAGGTAATTCCAACGGAATACACACTTAACGTTGGAGAAACGAAGGAGTTTACCGTGCGGATAACCATTCCAGAGAATGCAAAACCGGGTTTATATGGTGCAATAGCTGAAAATGCAGGTATGGAAGGGCACTCTGGTGATCGAAGGACGTATATCATATTCGAAGATGCTGATTCCGCCGCACTGAGTGGAGGCGGTTCGGCGGTCTATAGCGGGTTGCTGATACCTGTTTCAGTAAACGTCTTACCTGAGCAAAATCCGTTAATACCAATCATACGGGGAATACAGGAGAATGTCGTTTATATCGCGCTGGTCGCAGTGATCATTGTATTGCTCGTCCTTCTGCTCAGAAGGAAGAAATAGTAAGCTTCTATCACGAAGCAGTTGAAGAGCAGAAGTTCTGGGTAATACAAGAGGCAAAAGTGATAAAGGAGCAAAGAAAATGAAGCCTGGCGGGACGAAAGATGATCGGCAAAAAATCAAAATGGAAGAGCATATGCATTACAATCGTCATAACCTTCTTCATCATATCTTCAATTGGATTTGGCGCACCTGAAAACGTAACTGAGCGATCTGAAAATGTTACGGTGGTTGAAAATGTAACAGAATTTAATGAACAGCAACCTGGAAATATTCCGGATCTTGAGCAGATAATTACGATACTATCGGAACGAGAAGATATAACGAACATAACTGCCCCGATAATTACGATACTCTCACCGGAAAATGCGAAATATAATGCCACATCCATAGATCTGAATTATACGATTAACGAACCTGCAGCCTGGGTAGGCTATTCGCTTAATGGTGCGGATAACGTTACAATAACAGGTAATATCACGTTCACTGCACCCATTGGTTCAAATCAGTTAGTTGTTTATGCCGCGGATACTGCTGGTAATATTGGGGAGGCAGAGATTCCCTTCAACGTTACTGGTACCGACTCGTTAGGTATAAGACCACAATTAAGTGCCAAGAACGATTTTTTTTCGTTGAATGAGGAGCCAGCCTTTTTCTTTGAATACAAAACTTTTGAAAAAAGTTTGACCAAAAATGCTTCCGCACAAACTTTTGAAAAAAGTTTGACCAAAAATGCTTCCGCAC
>RXIE01000035.1 GCA_004212135.1 Candidatus Methanophagales archaeon ANME-1-THS
ACCACCGATCATTCCTATTATCGCGCATTCGGCGAGAAAGAGCTTTATAATATCAGAATCCGATGCCCCCAGCGCCTTCGAGAGCCCTATCTCCTTCGTTCGCTCGTAAACCGAGATGAGCATCGTGTTCACCACCATGAGCGCACCAACAATGAGCGAGATCCCTGAGAAGAAGCCTAAGACCAGTGTTATTGCGACCATGAGCCGGTTCACCTCATCAATTATGTCCTGTGCGGAGAGCGCGATCAACCCCTGTGCCTTGATCTGCTCACGGACCGAAGCGGCATGCGCAGGGTCGTCCACTTTTACCCAGAGCCCATCATACGCATCCTTCTCATCCAGCTCCCTCGCCTTTACCATGCTCATGAACGCCTGGTTGTCATGCTCATCACCGCCCGATTTCAGGATACCAACGACCTTAAACGTCGTCGTTTTATCAGTCGGACGACCTTCTTCGCCATACAGCCTGAGCTTCACCACAAACACATCACCGGGTCCTATATCCTCGATCAGGGCTAATCGTTTCGCAACATCGTAGCCCAGCACGAGCTCGGTCTGCGCCTCGTTTCCACCAAACCACTCTCCTTGCTCCAATTGGAGCGCGCGGCCATGAATCTGCCTGTACTCAGGTGTTATTCCCTTAACCGCGAGATACGTATTATTCAGCGTGACATACGAGTCCTGCATGAATGGTGCTACGACGAGGACATGCTCCGCGGTTTTAATCCCTTCGAGTTTCGATTCGGTGATCAGGGTAACTCCCCCTCCTTCCTGCGTACCTGCCGAGACCTCGATCGTGGTCAGATCGTGCGAGGCTTTGATCTGCTCAACCGCGCGAACGCGAATCCCCTCGCCGAGCGAGGTCACGCCAATCACGGCTGCGACTCCGATCGCGATCCCCAGCACGACGAGAACCACGCGCAATTTCTTCCTCAGTAATTGCCGCCCGGCCAACGAAAGGAGCTCGTTCATCCTACTGGAGCCTCCCATCCCTGATTCTAATAACTCTGCTTATCCGCTCCGCCGCTTCCAGATCATGCGTCACCATGATGATATTCTTCCCCTCCTCATCGTTCAATCGCTTGAGCAGGTCCAATATGCTTTTTCCGGTCCTGGAATCGAGGTTACCGGTCGGTTCGTCCGCAAGGATCAGTTTCGGGTCATTGGCACGCGCTCGAGCGATGCCCACCCGCTGCAGCTCTCCGCCCGAGAGTTCAGAGGGGAGATGCCGGGCTCGCTTCTCCAAACCCACCAGGTCTAATAACCTCCTCGCCTTCTCTTCTCGTTCGCGCTTGCTCTTGCCCCCTTTGTTGAAATACATTGGATATTCCACATTCTCGACCGCATTCAGCGTCGGGATCAAATTAAATGCCTGGAAGACAAAGCCCACAAATGTCCGCCGCAGACTCACCAACAACTTCTTATGGCTAAAATCAACGCGCATACCGTTTAGATAAACATCGCCCTTCGTGGGCACGTCCAGGCATCCGATGATATGCAAAAGCGTGGACTTGCCTGATCCCGAGGGACCTACAACAGAGATAAACTCACCTGCTTCCATCGCCAGGTCCACACCATCCAGTGCCACGACCTGTTCCTTACCCATCCAGTAATATTTGGTTAAGTCCCGTGTTACCACTGTCATGGGTTATTTCTTCTCGCTCTCCTCGCTCAGCTCGACCACGAGCAGGGCATTCGTCACCATCATGTAATCGTGATTGTCCTGAATCGCAGCGAAATTGTTCGATGTCTTCAGATAAGCAGTCACATCGCGCTGATCAATGGCGATCTGGAGCGTCTCTGTTGCGATATACACGTCACTCCAGATTCCTCCACCATAGCCGAACAATAATCTGAGCAGGCTCTTGAGGAACGGGAGATGAGTAAGCCACCCGATTTCCTCATTGAAGTAAAGCACGTTATGTGCTGTCTCCCCACGCTGTATATAGCCACCCGAGGGGACGATGGTTATCAGCTGCGCCCTCTTCACCCTTTTTAAGTCCAGGTCACCCTCAAAGTAGATCCGGCTCGTCGCCATCTCCGGCGTGATGCCGTAATCCGCATAGATCATATCGCACCCCTCGGTGATCCAATATGCAATCCTCGGGCAAGCCTGATCGTGCTCCGCGCACTCGTAGAGCAGTAATAACCCGATTCCCTGCAGGCTGAACGTGCTGCCATTCACATCCTCGTTCGTTATGGTAACCGAATACGAATTGCCAGCTTCACGTAATTCGAGATGGCACTCGTAGACCGTAACACCGGAAAAGTAATCGTATCGCCCCACAAATCCTTTTGTATCCGTATAAAGAGTGACGAAGCTCGGCGTGGTACCTGAGGCCCCGATACCCATCGTTGGATACACGCCCACATTCTCGCGTTGACTCCAGACCCAGTAGACATAAAGCCTGGCTACCTGCACCTCCTTCGAGCCCATACCCGTAAGATCAAAATTGACCGTGTAGGTCTCATTATACCTTAGCTGGCCACTGTAGCGGCTGTCACCCAGGGTAAAGAGTACCCCGCCCCTCAGTTCATCATGCATAACAGTATGGAGCGGTTTATCGCCTGCGTATGACCCTGATCCGAGTGGAAGCTGATGAGTAACCAGGAGAAGGATAATCACCATGATGCATAACCCCTTAGAACGCAAAGGTGATCTCAGCGTCATTATTATCCCTCCTGGACTCTTGTACTGCCCTTTTCTCATCTGCCACTGCACGTATGCTGTGTGTACCTTCTGCCACCACGATCTGGAATTGTTCAAGTACCGATGCACCGCCTTCTAACTTCTCTATCTCTTTGGTCACACTCTTCTCGCCATCTATAAAGAGCGAAAGCTCAAAATTCCGCGCCATTGCTTCTCCCTCGTTCTTTATCTCCACGGGTACCGAATAGCTGAGCATACGAACGCGCGGGTGCTCTTCACCGACTCGTTCCTCGACGCAACCGGTTATGAGCAGAGCTAAACAGAGCACCACGAGAAGTGTGGACAATCTCCTTTTTTTACAGCGCCCGGGTCTCATCATGAACACTGAGAGTATCCCGAGCAGCAAGCCGCCCCCGGCGATCGTCATGGAACCTGCCCGGGCCTCGTTCGCCACGGGAGTTAAAATTCGCACGGAGAGGTCAGCGTTACGCATCACATACACCTCGGCATTGAGCGCATTATTCTTCTCGTTAAGTTCCTGAACAGCGTTCCCAGGGTCAACTTCTGCATTGATCATGTACGTACCTGATGCTGCCGTCCAGGGAATAGCGACGCGCCGAATACCACTGGCGTCCATCTGAATGACATCCGAATAGAGGACGGAGTTATTAACGAGGATCCTGAGTTCAAGGTCGTCGGAATACACTCGACCGGTATTGGTAATCACCGCAGTGAGCAGGTTCTCGCCTTCGGTCAGGTTCGCGTGCAGGAGCTCGACCATGAAGTCCGGTGCGGTCTTTTCAATCGTACGGTGCTCGAGTACAAGAACTGCGAGGACCGGATGGAGATAATACTCGCCTTCCTGATTGCCTTCGTCATCCACATCGATCACTCCATCGCCGTTGAGATCAAGGCCCCTGAGGAACCGAATGCTGTTCTCGGCCTGAATGTAGGGAGTAACCACAAAGGTTTTGAGATCAATCCCATAGGTCTCGCCGTCCGCGTTATTCGCCACGTCACTACCGCCGATAAGCTGCCCATTAAACTCCAGATAGTCCGGCTCACCCGGGTTACCTGCGAGGTATACCACGGCCAGCCGTGCCGATTCGACATTCTGGGGATTAATCGCACCGTTAAATTGCACTGATGCGACATCGTTCAGCGTGGGTATCGTGCCTGCCCAGCCTTTCCCGTGGAGATTGGGATTTCCATCTGCGACCCAGTAGGTAATTTCAGGCGCATCGGAGCTCTCATAGATCGCGACAAGAATAATGCCGTAGACCCTGCCATCAAGTTTATTGCCCCGTTCACCCCGGCTCGTATTCGCTCTCCCCGTGTTAAGCCCGGGTAGCACCGTATCCGTCACATCGTAAAAGGTCCAGTAGACACCATGACCAGAGCAATAGACCTGGGGATTGGTATCCGCAACACCATGGAGGGGAGTTTTACCAAGATCATGCCCATTGAAGGTCGTCTGCACCCAGCCCTCATAGCGCTCCGTGCCGCCCCAGACGCCGACGTAAAGCCGCGCCCACCTGACCGTGATCTTGTCTGGCAGTTCAAACATCTGCTCATAGGGTGGGAAACCGAGTCCACGCGCCTCACTGATATACACGCCACCTTTAAAGGTGCCATGAGCCACCAGATCGAGCTTGTCCGGGTACGGCACGCCATCAAACGAATAGAGCGCGCCCGCGGTGTGCACGGCGAGTATGATGCCCAGCATCGCGAGCCCGGCGAGGAGGAAGTTCTTGTGATTCATCTGTCGACACATTTTTCGGGAAGGAAGTACTACTTAAATATTAATAACTATTTAAATATTAATAACTATTTTCAGGTTCATATTAAAAACCAATAGGAAGTTTTTTCTTACCAGAGCTCTTTCATAGAGAATATATCACCGAGACGAATGGAAGAAGTAAGGGCAAGGATACGGAAATATGCATTGCAGAACGCCGTGCGGTATGAAAAATCGCCTAAAGCGGACGCCGTGCTGAAGAAACTGCTCGCAGAAGATCCTGAGTTGAGGAAAGCGGCAAATCTACTCACCGCAGTGGTGAACGAGGAGGTACAGAGTATCGAGTCGATGAGCACGGACGAGCGTCTGGAAGAATTGACCCGGATCGCCCCGGAACTACTAGAAGAGTTAATGGCAAAGGAGAAAGAAGCAAAACGTGCTGAAATCGGATTGCCCGAATTGCCCTATGCACGAGCTGAAAAGGTGGTGATGCGATTCGCACCCAATCCCAACGGACCGGCAACACTGGGCAGTGCTCGCGGCATCATTCTCAATTCTGAATATGCCCGGATGTATAAGGGCACCTTCATTTTGAGGTTTGATGACACCGATCCGTTAGTAAAGCGACCGTTAGTAGAAGCGTATGACTGGTATCTCGAGGATTGCGTATGGCTGCAGGCCGAGCCCGATGAGGTCGTCGTGGCTTCGGAACGTATCGATTTGTATTATCCCTTCGCGGAGGACCTGATCAACCGAGGCGCTGCCTATGTCTGTTTCTGCCCTGCAGAGACCTTCAAAACGTATAAAGATCAGAAACTACCCTGCCCCCATCGGTCGGCCAGCATCAAAGAAAGTAGGGAGCAGTGGGAGAAGATGCTGAGCGGTGCGTACGAAGAGAAAGAAGCGGTGCTGCGAATTAAAACGGAGATTGAAAACCCGGATCCTGCGTTACGAGATTGGGTCGCATTCCGGATTTTGAAGCGGGAGCATCCCCGGGTTGGTGCTCGATATCAGGTCTGGCCAACGCTCGATTTCGAATCGGCGATTGAGGACCACCTGCTGGGCATCACCCATATCTTACGAGGAAAGGACCTCATGAAATCGGAACTGAAGCAGCGATATGTCTACGACCATCTTGGCTGGAGCTATCCCATAACCCTGCATTGGGGCAAGATAAAAGTGCAGGAGTTCGGTAAGTTCAGCACCTCGGAGCTCAGAAGGAGGATCGAAGCGGGTGAGTATGAAGGATGGGACGACCCTCGCCTCCCCACAGTACGAGCACTTCGCAGACGTGGTTTTAAGCCCGAAGCGATCCGTAAGTTTTTTGTCTCTACCAGCTTCACGGAGACTGACATCGCGGTGAGCATGAAGAACCTGTATGCCGAGAACCGGAAGATGGTGGATGCGATCGCGCCACGATACTTCTTTGTGCATAATCCCGTAAAAATGCGGGTGGAGAACGGGCAATCGTTCGTGGCGAGGGCGTTGATGCATCCCGCACGTACTGAGTATCGTGAGATCAAAACGGGCAATATTGTTTATATATGCGGTGATGATTTCGCGCAGCTGAAGGTGGGTGATCGAATCAGACTGAAATATCTCTGCACCGTGGAAATTACGCGCACACAGCCTTTGGAGGCAAAGGTTGTGCGGATCGAGCCACAGCAGGCACCACCTGAGATGCCCGTGATCCAATGGGCACCCTCGGACTGGATAAAAGTCCTGATAAAAAGACCGGATGAAAGCCCGTACAGGGCTCCCGGTAAAGCCCCTCCTGGGCTTACGGGGGCACGGGCAGAGCCCGTGATGGGGCAGAGCCCCACCATTGATGAAGGCATGGGCGAGCCGTTGATCGCCACGGAGCAGGGGAAGCTGGTTCAGTTCGAGCGATACGGCTTTGTCAGGATTGACTCGGTGGTGGAGAAAGAGACTGGTGCGGAGGTCGTGGCCTATTTCACGCATTGAGAAGCGATAAGATGGGTGAGTTTGAGTACGCTCTGATTAAAAACGATAGGTTTTATATCTCGTGGCGACCTACCCATAATGCGTGATCTTTGATGGTCGTAAAAATTGGTTTTGTGAAATTAGGCAATATAGGGACTTCACGAATCGTGGATTTGCTGCTGGACGAACGAGCTGATCGGGAGGATATCGACGTTCGCGTCTTAGGAACAGGGGCGAAATTGACACCAGAGAGTGCGCCTGACACCGCTCGCTTACTGGACTGGAATCCTGATTTCGTCGTGGTGAGCAGCCCGAATGCGGCACTCCCAGGACCGAAACAGGCACGTGAGATGGTGAAGGCGAAGGGTAAACCGTGTATCGTGATATCAGATGCACCGGCAAAAAAGGCGGTGGATGAGCTCAAGGAGAAGGGCTTTGGCTATATCATCATACCGGGTGACCCGATGATCGGTGCGCGGCGTGAGTTTCTCGATCCCGTCGAGATGAGCTTGTTCAATGTCGATGTGCTTGCGGTGCTGTCAATAACCGGGGTCGCACGAATGGTGCAGGAGGAGCTCGATAGCGTGATCGACCAGATCAAGAAGGGCGGGGCAGTAAAAGTACCACAGATCGTCGTTACGGCTGAGAATGCGGTCGAACGAGCACGATTCTCAAATCCATATGCGAAGGCAAAAGCCATTGCTGCCTATAATATGGCAGAACGAGTCGCGGACATGGACGTGAAAGGCTGCTTCATGCTGAAAAACCCCGAGGAGTACATACCCATGGTCGCAGCGGCACACGAGCTGATAAGCGAAGCGGCACGGCTTGCAAAGGAGGCTCGGGAGATCGAAAAGCAGTCAGATAGCCTGGTTCGCATGCCTCACGCGAAAACCGGAGAGGTCCGGAAGAAGACGAAGTTAATGGAGAAGCCGGGTGCTTAGCTGAGCTGAGCTTTAGCTTAGCTTGCCCGTTCTTTTTCTTCTTCTTCCTTTTTCTTTTTCTTTTGTTTTTGTTTTTGGTGGTACACCTATTCTCGTAGCATGGTGATGGTTAGACGTGAAGATGATCCGTATAGACTTAAAAATGGTGGTATTTGGTTTTCTAACCTGGTTCATTCCCTTTGGGCTTGCATTTCTCTTTTATACACCAGAGGGAGAGCTGGCGATCGATATCTTTCTCTTCAAAACGATCATGATGCTCGTGGGCGCGGTTACCGGAGCAACATTGCTGGTACTTTATTTCAAGGGAATCGAGCGGAACTATCTGTACAAAGGGGTCAAAGTGGGTCTGGTCTGGTTTGCACTCAATATCAGCATGGATCTCGTGGTTTTGGTGCCCATGTCTGGCATGTCGATTGGATCGTATTTCGCCGAAATTGGGCTACGATATCTCATAATACCCACGATGAGCATCGCGATAGGATATGTTGCTGAAATGAAATAATCCTCATCCACAGGCTACAGTGCAGACGAGGAGTCACGACACAAGATTAAATCCATAGAGGGCACCTTCGTACGTGAAATATGCAACATACCCTGAAGGTGGTGGACCAACTTCGCTCTGTTTCTGGCTCAAATAGTCAAAAATAGCGTATCCTTCCTCATTTGGCACTTCATATGATATACTCCCTTCTCCTTGCCTTTTCATCTCTTCTAAAGCGTCACGTAGCACCGGGTAGTTGTCCAGATCCTCTTCAGTCAATTCAAAATAGTGATCGGGTTCGAAATTCAATCTATCTATATCTAATACAGCGGTGTAATACATTCTTGGTAGTAGAACTATCACCAAACAAAAAACGATGACGATAATGCCAAACGCTATCACCAACTCTTTTAATTATGATCCATCCAATCAACCCAGCCCGTCACGATGTCATTAGCAGGATCCTTGTCATTCCAATCATCTCTCCTCCCATCTGTGTCTTGTGCAAGATCCTCAAGCAATTGGAACGAATTGACGAAGTGCAATATCCCCACAAGTAAGCTATATATACCCAATCTCACCGATTGAGCCGTTTCTCATTTATGCATATTTCACCGCTTCGACCGGGCTCATCTTCGCCGCTTTGCGTGCAGGATACAAGCCTGAGAGGATCCCTACCAGAACGGCAACCGCTATGCCACCGAGTAGTACTTCAGGCTTCACAATCGCAACGATCTCGACATCGAACGCGGTTTGTATCCCGAAACTGATCGCTCGAGCGGCAAGAATGCCGAGTATACAGCCGCAGACGCCACCGACGGCGCTCACCACACCTGCTTCGAGTAAGAAGAGCGTGAGGATATTCCGGTTCTTCGCGCCGATCGCTTTCATCACGCCGATCTCATGCGTCCGCTCCATCACGGACATCAGCATCGTGTTCATAATCCCCATAGCCGCAACGAGCAGTGAGATAGAGGAGAGCGCGATCAGAACAACCTGCAATATCCCAAAAACGGACTCTAACTGCTCGATCGCACTCCCCATCGTCATGGCAGACGTGAAATCGTCCAATTTATGATTATCATCGATCCGTTTTTCTATCTCCGCTGCTATCTTCTCTGCGTCCTCGATGTGTCTCACCCGGACAAAGATCTCTGAGATATCCTGGTTATCAAGGATCGAAATCGAATCGCGTGTCGTGATGTAGATTGCCGAGTCCACCCCGGCCCTGAATCCGCCCTGCTTTTCCAGTACGCCAACAACCCTGAATTTGGTACTGTTTATCGTCAACCGGTCATTAACGCTCATATCCTGTTTGAAATACTCATACGCAATGCTGTACCCGATTTCACAGGCTTTCTTATCGTTCTCGCGCAGGTCTCGGCCTGCAGCCATCCCCGCCTCTGCTTCTCGTTTGATCGTCTCGCCAAAGACTGCCGCGATATCCTGCGGATTGATACCCGTGATCGTCAGCCTGAACGTCTCACCCCGGTATTCTACATCTTCCATCGCACTTCGCATCGCGACCGCATCTTTTACGCCACCGATCCGCTTCACCGCTTCGAGATCACGATCGGTAAAGCTGCCATAGGAGCCGAAGCTGCCGAGTTCCTGGGCGCCAGGCGTCACCATAATCACATCAGCCATCTCGATGAGCTGCTCAGTGATGGCCGCTTGCATGCCATAGCCGAGTGAGATCAGGGCGATGACCGCACCGATGCCGACCGTAATGCCGAGTACCGTGAGTGCAGACCGAGCTCTTCGCTCCTTCATGTTCCTATATACGAACAGAAATGCATCCTTCATCGCTCAACACCCGGTTTGCTTTGTACCACCAATCTCTCGTGGTAACTTCTTAAGAAAGAAGGGTTATTCATACCTCACTGCTTCGACTGGACTCATCTTTGAGGCTTTCCGTGCTGGATAGAACCCCGAGAGCACACCGACACCCATTGCAACCGCGATCCCACCGAGGAGAACCACGGCTTTCACCGATGCGACAAACTCGATCCCCAATGCCGAGCCCGCGATGAGACTTATGATTCGTGCGAGGAGCACGCCGATTACGCAACCAACCACGCCGCCCGCCAGACTCACCATACTGGATTCTAAGAGGAAGAGCGAGAGCACATCCCGGCTCTTTGCGCCGATCGCTTTCATCACGCCGATCTCATGCGTCCGCTCCATCACGGACATCAGCATCGTGTTCATGATGCCTATGGAAGCGATCACGAGTGCGATCGCGGCGATGCCCACCAGGACGCCCCGGAGTATTCTGAAGACTGTACCTATTTGCTCCAGCATGCTGCCCATCGTCATTGCGGTGGCGAACTCATCGAGCCCATGGTTACTATTGATCCTCTTCTCGATCTCCTCTGCGATTGCTTCTGCTTCATCGATGGTATAGACCCGCACCATGAGGTATTTTACCTCATCGGTCTGCATCACGTCCTTCGCCGCACGCAGCGTGAGAAAAATATGGGGATCAACGTCCGCGGCATACAGTGTGCTCGCCTTATCAAAAACGCCGACCACCACGAACTTCTCACCGTTGATGAGCAGCTTATCGTTCACACGTATCTCCTCCGTAAAGAAGTCCGTGGCGACACGATTCCCAATGACGCATGCCTTGTAATCATTCGTTCTCAGCCACCGCCCTTCCTTGAGACCGACTGGATCGAGATAGAAGCCACCCAGCTCCTCGGCATCACCACCGAGGATAAAAATAGGCCTCCGTTGGTTCCGATACTCCACTTCGGCGGCACCGTACGTCATTGCGGTTACCGCTTTGATACCCCCCATTCGCTGCAGATCTTTGATGTCGCGATCGGTGAAGCTCCCCTGCTCCACATAGGTTGCCCCCACCATCTTACCGGGTATCACCGTGATGAGATCGGTAAAGGTGGTCAATTCGCCGGTGATCGCCTCTTCCATGCCATAGCCGACACTCACCAGCGCAACGATCGCCGCGATCCCCACCGCAATGCCGAGCACCGTGAGGATCGAACGAGATCGTCGCTCACGGATACTCCGGTAGGCCATGAGGATTTTGTCACGCATAGCTCAATCACGCACCCTCCCATCTCGCATACGCTTTGTCTGCCCTGCATGGGCTGCGATCTCCGGATCATGCGTCACCACGATGATCGTCCTTCCCTCTTTATTCAAACCCTCTAAGATGGCCATTATTGCATGGCCCGTTGCACTATCCACATTCCCCGTCGGCTCGTCACCAATGATGATCTCTGGATTATTGGCGAGTGCTCGTGCGATAGCCACCCGCTGCTGCTCACCGCCACTCAGTTCCGAGGGTTTATGGTACATCCGGTCTTCAAGCCCCACATTGAGCAGCAATTCCCGGGCCCGCTTGAGCCTCGCCTCTCGTCCCACACCTGCGAAGAACAGGGGGAGTGCGACATTTTCTAACGCATTCAAGGTGTGAATAAGGTTAAATTGCTGGAAGATGAAGCCGATTTTCTGCCGCCGGATCTCCGCAAGCTCATTATCAGTCAACAGGGCGGTATCAATACCATCAATGAAGACCGAACCGCTCGTGGGTTTGTCCAGGCAGCCGATCATGTTGAGCAGGGTCGACTTCCCGGAGCCTGAAGGGCCGACGATCGCGACAAATTCACCATCTTGAATCTCCAAATTCACGTCATGAAGTGCATAAACCTCTGCTTCGCCCATCCGATAAATCTTGGTCAGGTGTTCCGTGTGGATCATGTATTCCGTTACTTACGCCTTCTTCGCGCTCAACCTCAGCTCTCGTGCTCGCCTTCGCTTTGCCCGCATCCATAAAACAACGACTACAACAACCAGAATGGCCAGCAGAACCACGCCAAGCATCAAGGGTTGTAACCCGCTCTTCTGCGGTTGCTTGACCTCAAGCTGCACGGTATAGCCCCCAATCTCATATTGCCTGCCCGTTTCGATATCTTTGAAGACCAGCTCGAAGGGTATCCTAAGCTCTCCGACCTCTAAATTGGTCGTATGGAGATCAAAGGAAGCTGAGAAGACATCACCAACCTCCATATCGCCAATGAAATATTCTGATGGAAAGATTCGAAGATCCGCCATCCGGGGCACCACGGATACCGCTTTAATATCCTTGGTCATGCCGTTCGCAACATCAAATTCGATCCTAGCAACCTCACCTTGAACGACAAAATCAGGCGCTTGCACCAGGATGAGCTTTATGTCCGGACTGCTCCGTACCACG
>RXIE01000036.1:0-4599 GCA_004212135.1 Candidatus Methanophagales archaeon ANME-1-THS
CGGTTATTCTTTTCTGGGTGTTAACGCTCGGATTTGGTGTGCGTTTTCTGGGCACTATCCGGGGACTGAAGCGGAAATATGAGGAAAAAGCAGAGATAAAACTGAGTATAAGTAGTTTTTACGACCGATTCACACCGGAGATGGCGGATTTCCTTCAGAGGTGCGTGCTTCATGCTATTGAGTTCCAAGCACAGCAACCTGGTCGTGTTTTGGGTGACAAGTTGAAGCGTTTTAAGGATCTGGTTATCCAGGACAGCACGATTATCCGGGTGCATGAATCCCTCGCAAAGATATGGCCTGCTGCAAGGTCGAAGAGAATCGCAGCCGGTGTTAAAGTCTCCTGCATCGTTAGTGCTGTTGCCAACAGCCCTAAATCAGTAATGATATACCCCGAAAGGACTTCAGAGGCTAAAATACTTCGATTGGGCTCCTGGCTCAAGAACTGTATCCTGCTTATCGATCTCGGATACTTCAAGTACCTCTTCTTTGACAGAATAGACCGTTATGGCGGCTATTTCGTCAGCAGGCTGAAAGGAAACGCGAATCCTTTGATCGTCGGTGTCAACCGGACATGGCGAGGGAACTCGGTGGATGTCGTGGGGAAGCGATTGCGGGATGTACTTCCAGTCTTGAAGCGGGAAATTCTGGATGCAGAAGTGGAGGTCACATTCAAGCGTAGAAAGTATAAGGGGAAGCAAAGCATGGTGAACAGGCAATTCCGGATAGTATGTGTCTTCAATACAGAATCTGGAGAATATCATACCTATTTGACGAATATTCCCGTTGAAATCGTATCCGCTGAGGACATAGCACTCCTGTATGGCGCGAGATGGGAAATTGAACTGATATTCAAGGAATTAAAAAGCCACTATCGTATGGATCGGATACCGAGTGCAAACCCCGAGGTCGTGAAATGCCTGATTTGGGTCGCTATTCTGACGTTAATGTGCTCACGCAGAATACTACGGTTGATTCGCAATGCGAATCCTGAAAACGCTAACCGATACACTCCTTTACGATGGGCAAAGGTCTTCACAGAACAAGCAGACCGATTATTAACCGAGGTGCTGGAATGCATGGGGCTTAAACTGGATATGCTTACTTTGTACACCATTTACCTTGGCCAGGGATGCGATCCAAATGTCAACCGAGAGAGGTTGATGGAACAATAGGTTACTTAACCGAACACACATGCATCGTTTTTCAGTGGAGATAGCTGCAAGCTTGCAAAACGTGGGTTTAGCAGGGATCACAGACCTGATAAAAGGCAGGTGAAGCTTGGTCTTGCACTGACTGCGGGAAAATGCATACCCTTCCACTTCTCCATTGAAGAGGGAAATCTCGTTGATGCTAAGCAATTCAGAAAAGACTATCGGGCTATCGAATCTAGATTGCCGAAGACCGCACTGACGATCTTCGATAAAGGTGCGAACTCGAAAGAAAACGGTGAACTGATTCGAAACAGCGGGCGAGACTATCTGACAGCTATTAAGAATACAACGGAACTTCGTGAGAGGATGACGCAGGTTGATAAGAGCTTGATGGTGGAGTTGTTCAGCTATAAAACAGGCGATAGAGTATTCGCATGGTGGAAGAAGCGTGACGAGGTGTACGAGTACTTCTATTTTGACGAACGAAAGGCAAAGAGAGATGCAAAGCAGAGAGAAGAGGAGATAAAAAAGATTCTTTTGGAGAAAGAAGAGTTGGCAAAGAAGATACGCGGAAAGGGTGCGAAGGGCTTGAGACGATTGACGAAACGGAAAAAGGTTACGAAAGAGGTGAACAATGTCATTGTGACAACAGAAGTCACAATCCAGAAGCGGTTGGTCAAGAAAACCGATGAAGAGATCCTGGCTGAACTGGAAAAGGACAAGGATCTGGACGGTTTCTTTGCTCTGGAGTCGAGCAGGAAACTGAAGCCAAAGAGAGCTTTGCGTCTCTACCGGAGGAAGGATAAGATCGAGAAATTGATCTGCGATCTGAAGAACGTCCACAGGATAAGACCATTCAGAGTCTGGACCGATAATGCGGTGAAAGGCGCTGCTCTAATCTGCATGATCGCCACCTTATTCGTTGGTCTGTGTCAGCAGGCGATGGGAGTTGTTGGTAAAACCAAAAAGACACTACTGGATCGCCTGAGGCGTTTGACACTTGTTATCACACGTGATGCTTGTGGCGTGGTTATCTCCACGAAATTTGCTAACCTCACTAAATTCCTGGAAAAATTCATGAATCTTTCGTTTGGGTAGTGCAAAAATCCGGTTTCCCGGATGTATCTTTGATACCACGATTAGCCGTGAGGCTCCTCATTTTCTAGAGAAAAAAGGCAGTGAAGCTCTCGATTTTCAGAGAAAAAGACTTATTCAATTAGTTATGAATCCAAATCAGGCACAATGCCAGATTTTTCTAAACGAAAAAGGTGGATTTTTGTTAATCTGAGAGATCAAATTGAATTCACTGTCAAATTCAGGTTGATAATGATACTATAAAAAGGGATAGGGTTTTGGGATACGAACCCGAAGTACGAACGTGAGGTCAGTATCACCCGATACTGAGTGCGGATATGCGTATTAAAAGATGAGAGTGGGATCAAAAAGATCGATCCCCAATTTTTACGTTACGCTTTTCGGTGCTTCCGATGATTGAAGAAGAAGAGTAGTCCGATGATCGCTCCAATGGGAACGGCTATTGTTGGGAATTCGGGGATTTGAATGTTGTGGTCAGGTCCCAATACCGTGCCTGTTGCAACTATTCCAGGGCCTGCTTTTATCGCCCAATCTACCCAGCTTCTGCCCCAGAACTGGCCGTCGGTTAATATAATTTTAAAATCGACTGATTGACCTTTTTCAATCTGATAATCGATTTTTATTCCCTGTAAACCATCCCATTCACCATAATCCCACCCGTAAGGCTTGCCATGTCTTGTGAGTTGAGTCCAACTTGACCCGCCGTTCAACACGACATTGGCATAGACTTCCGAAACCGCGCTTTCCATGCACCACGCAACTCTAAAGTTACTTATCTCGGGATCAGCATTGCAGGTAACCGTGAATGTCCATATTGATTGATCCTTGCCCGCATCATAAGTAACCTGACCATTCGATATCTCGTATGTGGCTGCAGAAATCGGCGATATAACTGCAATTACTGCTGATAGTACCGTCAGCGCTATTAAAATCGCTTTTCTTTTCTTTTCTTTTATTACTTTCACTTTTTAACCTTTTCACCTCCTATCACCTTTGGTGATTCTAAAGTAAAGATGAACACGGGACTATAAAAAGGGGTCAGTGCTTCTGATACGGACCTGAGGTACGGACTTCAGGTCAATCAAAATCAGGATTTTCCAGTACGTGAGAAAAATTACACTCTTCCCGTTTCAGCAACCATAGCTTTCCCACGAAGCTACTGCTCCTCCTATAAAAATAAAGAGAGAGGGGATAAGATTGCGTGAAAAAATTGCAATCTTTTTATTTTACTCCCCTTTGCTCTGCCGCTTGCGTCTGAAGAGATAGAAGAGCCCGATGATCATGCCCGCAGGTATCGCGATCGTTGTGAATTCTGGAATTTCCCATACTACATTCTCTAGCTCAACCCCATCGTTCCCACAGGATGTTGTAGCGTGCATGCTAGAAAATGAGGGGTTGCCTAGAGATGTTCTTGGAACCTTTACTTCTATTACATAATTCGGTATTCCAAAATCAGACACACCACTGTTTGTGATATCAACAGCAGCAGCTCCTGAATTTATAGAGCTAGCAGATTTTACCCGGAAAGGACCTTCGCTCGGGAAATCCGTGGTCTGGCTCCAGTCTATGGTACCTGAACAAACATCTCCTTTTTTGAAAGTCCCATGGTCATACAGTACAATGCCATACTCATATGTTCCGTCATTATTTAGATCCAACGCTAAATCGCCTGTATCTGTAACTGTTTTGGAATCAATGATAGCAAAGTAGGCATAGGTTTGGTCACTGTCAAAATAAAAAGCTTCTATGTCATACTCTTCTCTCGACGGGGCGGTATAATAATAACCAGAGGGGGGAATATACCAATTATTATTGTATGCTTTTATTTTTGGCTCTTTCCAGCTTGAATCTTTTGAGTATACATGTACACCTGTGTACCCTGAAGGTTTAAACTGGCCATCACCGCTCCATTTACTATCCATATTGTCCTCAACTACGTAGTCTACCGTCGAACTGCTAGGGAACCAATCACTGTTGTCCAAAGTATTGTAAGTTGTACCACCGATATTTTTAGTTGCACTATTATCTAGGGTTACACCCCAGTTATACAGCTTTTTTATTTCATATGTTGCACCCATCGCCGGCATCGCCATCATCGCCAGCAGTATCGCACTCAGCGCCAGCATCGTTACAAACTTTACTTGCCTCATCTTTTTCTTCTTTTTCACCTCCTAATCTTCTTCTTTCTATTCTTTTCTTCTTCGGATGTCGTTGCGCGTCGCCGCGCTATATACACATGTCTTGGTACAGCGAGTATTTAAATGCCCCAGTATTTGGGGTACTGACCATAAGTAAGAACCCCGCGTTTGAATCCCCAATGTGGGAGTAGAAAGGAAAGGAAAGGAACTCGAGG
>RXIE01000036.1:4626-11948 GCA_004212135.1 Candidatus Methanophagales archaeon ANME-1-THS
AAACCCATAAGAAATACTGCTGAGCGATTGAAAATGAATTCAATAAGGAATCAACAACCCTATAACGCAGAACGGTATCGTCAACGCATACATCGCGAGCACCGCTTGCTGCTCCGTCATCTTCACGGAGGACGGCAAGACCCATTTCAGTGTCAACCGATTCGGGACGTCGAGCGTGCCATCCGCCCGTACCTTACCGAACTTCACGATCCGCCACCGCTCGTCCTCAGGATAGAGCCGGTGCATGAGACGCCAGTACACGTACATCAGGAAATTGACGGTATGCGGGATCAACATGACAAAGCCCGCGACCAGAAAGCCCGAGACGACGATTACAGCACCGAGCGTCGCGCCTAAGGCTAACGAGCCCACATTGCCTTCCAGCACCCGCGCCGGGTAACGATTATACCAGAGGAAGCCGAGCGTCGCACCGAGCATACCGCTTAGCACGAAAACACCTTCCGAGCCCGCGATCACCATTTTTATGAGCATGAAGAAAAGCAGGATCGCCGAAAGGCCAGATCCCAGTCCATTGAAGCCCGAATGCATATTCACGAGGTTCGCAACGACCATGACATAGAGCGGAACGATGAGCAACAGGTAATAAACGCCAAACTCAAAGCTCCCTAAGAACGGAATCGTCACCAGCGTTGAGCTTATATCAAAGATTAAACGATAGGATAAGAAGAAGAGGAGGACTAATTTCGCTTTCCTACCGACATCTACAAGGTCATCCACCAGCCCAAATGCCGCAAATAAGCCCGCAACGATGAGGATCGCCCAATCCACATCACTTAACTGAAGTGGAACCGAAGCACTGATCGGCAGATGGTCGAAGAGCGTTGCCAGTATGAACACCAGAAGGACCACCGCGACGATTGCAATCCCGCCCTGCGTGGGGACCTCGCGTAAATCCTGCTTGTAACGGTCGATCGTGACCGTGCCGGTCTTATTCAATTTCACGATGAGCCGCGGCATCCCCACCATAACGATCGCGAAGTTCAGCACGATCAGCGCTGCAATGAGCTCGAGCATTTCTCTCTCTCCCCTCTCTCTCTTTTCAGTTCCGCATCTCTCCCTGGATGAGTTTTAAGGGCTTCTACGCTTCAATGCGTCTGTAGTGTACTGCCAGTAAGAACCGAGGAAGATTAGGTAAGTACCTGGTAATAATACTTTCGGTGCGCTCAAAAATATGGTGAGTCGCATCTGAAGCTGCGTGCATAAAGACCTGAGATACGAACCTGAAGTTCGTACCCGGAGCACTGCTCCCTTTAAAAAGAGCCCGCGCCTATCCTATCCATGCTGTGGCCAGTACAGAGGCAAAAGTACCTCAAGTGTGTGGAGGGAGCGCTAAAAAAAAAATGTGGCACGAGCTGGCGAGTGTAAAACCTTTGCAGGGACCGAACGTGAAAGTGGTCGTTGAAATCCTGCTTTCGCATGACGAGATCGAGCGGCTGAGGTTGCGTGAGTCAAGAGAAGAAAACCGCTCACTCTTCCAGCAAGCCCAGGATCCGATGTACCTCGTCGAGCCACATACAAAACGTGTCCTCAAAGCAAATCAGGCATTCCTCGCTCGACTCGGGTACACCGCCGAAGAAGCCGAGCGCCTCACACTCTCTGAGCTCATCGCATCCAATGATATGCAGAAGATCGAAATGGATATCCAGCGGATCATGGCGTCCGGAGAAGAGATCACAACCGAGCAGGTCTGGCGACGGAAGGATGGAACACTGATAGATCTCCAGGTCACTATGAGCGTGATTCAATATGGAAGAAGGAGCAAGGTGTTTGGACTGGCTTCCGAAGACAAATAACGCAAAAAAGAACCTGAGGTCCGTACCACAAGTAGTGCATGTTTTAAAAGCTAAGCGCGTCAAGAAGTGAATAGCCTGAACTCACCAAACGATGAAGAAAGATAGCGCAGAGGAGCACTTGAAGCTCCAGGCGATTCTGCATATCTTGGAAGATCGGTATCCTCATGCAGTCTCAGGGCTTGAGATCGCATCGCTCGTTGACCTTTCCGCAGAGAAAGTAGGGTCCTTTCTGGGGTTCCTCGCTAAATATTCCTTTATTACCTACAACGAGACGGAAAAAACAGCTCTTATTCGCGCTGATTTCTCCGCACTCGAATAAATACGAAACAGGATTTCAAAATTGCATCAAAAAATGCCACTCGTTTGGCATTATCTTTTCAATATCCGCAATAAAAATTGAGCACATGAAAAGCTATTTAAGCGATCGACCGCGATCGTTGAATAACAGGTGAACTCCCCGAGGAGGTGAGCGGTCAAATGGAACATGTCGCCATAACGGCTAAAGCAAAACCATTCGGGTTGTTCCAGCTCGAACAAGGAATAAAGGATGGGACAGATCGCACGCCGAGATGGGATGATGCGATCATAGATATCCTGGAAGATGAGCATCCCCATTCCATCGCTGAGATCGCGTCAATGGTGAACCTTTCAGCGGAGAAGGTCCAGCATGTCGTTCGCTTCATGGCTAAATATGACCTGATACGCTACGATGAGGAGTGCAAAACCGCGGTTATCTGCGATGATTTCCGCGCGCTCAGGTAACTAACTGCTCCTTCACATTCTGGTAATCACGCAGAAATTCACGCCCCTTTTCCGTGATCCGGTACTCACCATGAATCTGCTCTATCAGTCCTATCTCCATCAAATACGTGAGATACCTCTCGATCCGGGTGAAATTAATATTCGCCTTATACACCAGTTCTGTCTTCTTAGCTCCTTTCAGAGTGGCTGAAAGGATATCCGCAATGATCTCCAATTTACCTCGTCGCTCTTTAAATCGCCACTTCAAACTCTTCTTTAAACCTTCTTCAAGAGCATCTTCGAGTGGCATGGTTGAACGAGACTTTAATCCTCCTCAAAGTTTCCTTTATGTATCTATCTTCTATTGAGATGAAGGGTTATAAAAAGATTGTTCTCATTCATTGGAGCGCGAGAAAAGAACTTACCACAGGCACATCGGATTGACCGCATCTTCATCTGCGGGTAATCGCGCAGTGCAGAAATGCTCCTCACTTATCATATATCCACTCCTCTCCATTGAGCTGCTCTATCAATCCTATCTCCATCAACAAAGAGAGATATTTCTCCTGCTGTGACAACTTTGTATCAGCATGAGCATGCAGGGTTCACCACGAGCTATACTCAGTCACCTCGACCAGCTCGCCCGCTTCAATCCCTTCTTTATGTTCCGGTATAATAACAAATCCGTCCGACCGGGTCATGCTGGATAGGATGCCCGAGCCCGTTGCACGAACCGGCTCTGCAGAATACCCGCGATCAGTGCGATGCAGCTTGACCCGCACAAAATCAGTTCTCCCCACTGCGGACGGGATCTTATGGCTCGCATGGGCAAGAATCGTGATGCGGGCATCCTTCACACCGTGCATTGCAGACAAAAATGGTCGAACGAGTAATTCAAATGCGGCTATCGTCGCTACGGGATAGCCCGGGAGAAGAAATACCGGCTTGCTATGCTTGCTATTTATCATCCCGAACCCGGTCGGTTCGCCCGGCCGAATCGCGACACCATGAAATAGCAGTTCTCCTAATTCCTCGACGGCATCCGCGAGGTAATCTCGGGTGCCCACTGAACTCCCGCCACTCACGAATAATACCGCGTACTCGTCACACGATGACCAAAGTGCGTTCTTTACCGCTTCGTACCGGTCAGGTACAATACCCATGCGATGTGGGTTCGCAATCGGTTGGGTCAACGCCGCAAGCGTATAGCTATTTGCATCCGCGATCTTCTGGTGCCGTGTCCTCTGCTCGTGCCCGGGTGATTGGACCGCCGACGGGTCGATCAGCTCGTCGCCCGTGGCTATAATGCCTATCTCCGCTCGCTTATAGACCCTCACGGTTCGTTGAAAAAGCGATGCGAGCATCCCGAGGTCATGAGCCCGGAGGATCTTGCCTGCATGCAGCACCACTTCGCCCTTCTTCACATCTTCTCCTTTTAAAGAGACATTTTTTCCCGGCGTTACCGGTTTGAAGAGCTCCACAAGATCCTCTCGTTGTTTGGTATATTCCAGCATAATAACCGCGTTGGTGCCCTTTGGCAATGGCATTCCGGTTGCGATCGGGAAGCATTCGCCCGCCGCTACCTCGACCGCTTCCTCCGCTTCTTCTTCTTCTTCTTCTTCTTCTCCTTCTTCCTTTTGCCCGCCGCGCTCGACCGAGCTTCTTGTGAGTCTCAACATGACGGGCTTATCGGGTGATGCGCCAAACGAGTCCTCGCCTCGAATCGCATAGCCATCCATCGCAGCCCGATCAAACGGTGGGCTATCAATCGGCGACCGAATATCTTCTGCGAGCACACGGTTCAAGGCATCCTCGAATCTGATCTCCTCGATTGCCATCCTCGGTACATGCCGTAACACCGTTTGTAATGCCTTTTCCCATGAAATAAGCGTGCGAAACAGTTTCATATTATATACCTGAGCCCCTCACTTTCCTGTTATAGACAGAACGAGGTAAAGTTGTATGCTCCCTAGCCGGCTTTGTATCTGTCATCCCAGGGGGATTCTTTTCAACCCTTGCACCCTATCAAAAGCGGAATCATCCGAGAAGAGAGCACCGTCAACTGCTAAAGCTGAAGCGGCAATCAGGCTGTCAAAGTAGCTCAAACCCGCTTTTTCTTCAATTTCCGCTTGCCTGATGAATAAATCGCTCTTCATCGTGCGGACTTCTTTAAGCTTTCTGCTCTCAGATATCTGCTTTATCGCGGCCATTGCCGATGCGATCTCCTTTGTACTTCTACTCCTCGCCCTCAAAACGATTTGCCGGTATTCCTCGTTAACCGCTCTCCTCCAATCGATTCCTGCCCCGCAAATACACGGTCGTTACGCCCGCGCGTGACAATTTCGTCCTCAAGATCTCATCGTTGGTAAGTACCGCTGCCTTTCGCTTCACAGCTAACGCGGCAATACGCTCATCCGTGTCCCGCTGTCCTTCCTCCTCCTCCGCTTCTTTTTCTTCTTCTATCAAGATTCTGCAGCTCAAAATATCGCCCGGTTGCTGCTCCGGGGTATCAGTATACATGCGTAATAACAAATACCCGACATTTGCCGCTATTTTATCCTTACCCTTCAATCCCGTGCTCTGTCTGAGCCGATCCAGCTCCTTCAGGACCACCCCCGGCACTATGATCTCCAGATATCCCAGTCTCGTCAGCTCGTCAAAGATATCCACTTTGAATTCACCGGGTATAAGCAGTGCATTCGTGTCCACAATCACGGTCTTACCTGAAGTTCTCTCTTTTCCCGTTCCTGCAGGTGATTTCGTCTTGCTCATCTCTTCTTTACCACGGTGAAGTTCCATCAGCGCCTGAATGAGGGGGATTGTGAGTATGGTCTCTGGTAATTGCTCAATATCCTCTGGGTTATAAATACTACACGCTCAATTCGAAATAAGCCCTTTTGGGGCTTGCGGGGTCGTGGGTCGGAGCCCCACATGTTTAGGATTTCAGATTTGGGATTTAGGATTTCTTAGAAAAAGCGGAAATCTTTAATGTCCACGGAATAGGGTGACGCAACAATAGATGTTTACCGCCTCTTGAACCGCTTCTCTATCTCCTTCTTACTCAGCCGTATCATCGTCGGTCGCCCATGCGGGCATGTATAGGGTATCTTTGCCGTCTTCAACTGCTCTACGAGTTCTCGCATCGAGTCATACGAGAGCTTCTCACCAGCCTTGATACTCGCTTTGCACGCTGCGGTGCTCAACAGTACCTTGATCCGTTCCTCCTTTTTACCGCTCTCCTCCACCAATCGCATGAGGACCTCGGTTATCTCATCCTCACTGAGCATGCCATGAAAAACGACGGGTATTGCACGAATCACATAGCTGTCATCGCCAAGTCGCTCGATATCAAAGCCCATCGTACGGAGCAACTGCTCGTGCTCGCTCAAGACATACCGCTGATGCGGGTTGAGCTGCGGCATGAGGGGTCTCAGAAGCAGTTGCTTATCAATTCGCCCCCCATAGTGCTCCACCAGCCGCTCATAATTGATTCGTTCAGCCGCAGCATGCTGATCGATCATGAGCACGTCATCCTCGTCACTCTGCGCGATGATATAACTATCAAGGACTTGATATAACGGCGCAAAACGGATATTTAAGCTGCTCATTGCGTCCTTTGCTTCAGATTCTCTCCCTGGTACCTCTTCCCGAAATGCGGTTTGAAGACTGCTCTGCGCCTTTTTCGCGCCCGGGAGACCGAAGCCTGAGAAGTCAACTGCACCCACTGCTATTCCTTCCTCGCGCGGGACTGCTTCAGGGATTAAATCAGCATGGCGTAACGTACTGAGAATAGCGTCTGCAATGAATTGAAAGAGCTCATTCGCGTGGTAAAACTGTATTTCACGCTTCGTCGGGTGGATGTTCACATTTATCTCGCGTGGATCTATAGAAAGAGCAATAACTGCAAACGGATAAACATGCTTTGGTAACAACGATGCATAACCCCGTTTAATCGCCTTCTCGATGAGCTCACTCTTCACAAACCGCCGGTTCACATACGTCAACAGGTGTTTTTTCGTGCCGTAGGATATCGAGGGTCGGGCGATATAGCCGCGGATTGTAGCCGGGGAATGGGGCAGTGGAGGTGACGACTGCTCTGGTAACTCGATGAGCTCACTCGCCACACTCCCGCCGTATGCATTGACAATCGCGTCCAACATTTTTCCGCTCCCTAAGGTGCTTAATATCCGGGTTTCGTCATGGATCAGCTCGAATTTTATCTCCGGATCGCTGATCGCATAGGTGATGCAGACGTCCACGATATGCCGCAGTTCAGTGGCTTTCGATTTTATCGTACCGATTCGCGCCGGGAGGTTGTAAAAGAGGCTTTTGACTTCCAGCGTCGTGCCCACACCGCGCGTTATCCTTCTCCGGTCCTTTATCACGCCACCTTCAATCTTCAGATACGTGCCGAAATCCTCGCGTTCGTGTCTCGTGCTCAGCTCGATCCGCGAGACCGCAGCGATACTCGGCAGTGCCTCACCCCGAAATCCGAGCGTCTGTAAGCGTGCGAGGTCCTCAATGGTCCTTATTTTACTCGTTGCGTGCTTCTCAAATGCGACCTCCACATCATCTTCGCTTATACCACTCCCATCGTCCGTTATCCGGATATAATCCTGTCCACCATGACCGATCTCGATAACCACATGCCGGCTTCCCGCATCGATCGAATTCTCAATCAATTCCTTAACCACCGATGCAGGTCGCTCGACGATCTCGCCAGCGGCTATTTTACCCACCGTCTGCTCTTCTAAAACGAATATCTGC
>RXIE01000037.1 GCA_004212135.1 Candidatus Methanophagales archaeon ANME-1-THS
TGGACCTTAGAAGAGTTGTTACGGTTTAAACCACCCCCGTAGCAGGTGAATATCAGGAATATGCAGGGGTGCGGTAGGTCTATTTAGCGTGAGCTCTCATATCTTACAATCAATTTGCCACGTGCAGTTTATATTGCTCGAGTGGCATTATATAATTTGTGCAACATATTCTGTTACATCTTCTCTTCCAGGTCGACAAAAAGGGGACACGACCGGTTTTTGTACCTAATACGAAAAAAGGCGATAGTGTGAAGATACGGGTAACAAAAGTCTCGAGGAGAGTTGGATTTGCAGAAGTCGTTGCGTGATGACTCGTATTACGCTTCTCACAAAACCAATACCAGCGCTATAACGATCCTATAGCTTCTCCTTTTTATTTTATTATGGTATGCGAATCAACCGTCGGAGGGTGGCACGTACCTCACCGTTTTCTTGCACGGAAGCACATCGCAAGCTTGAAGATGGCTTCTTTCCTTGCTACGTCCATGAACCACACAGCCTCGGGTAATTCCCTGCCCGGTACGAGCGGGTATAAACAAACCGAAGGGGTCAAGACCTTAGTAGGTGATCCTAAGAGGGCGATTAGAAAACTCGCATTGCCCATGATCGTTGCAATGTCGGTCCAAACGATCTACAATATCGTCGATGCGATCTGGGTCTCTGGCCTGGGTCCTGATGCGCTCGCTGCTGTTGGTTTTGTCTTCCCCTTCTTTTTCATGATCACGGCGCTCGCCACCGGATTAGGCATTGGCAGTGGATCAGCAATCTCACGGCGAATTGGTGCTGAGGACAAACTGGGGGCTGATAATGTCGCAGTTAACACGATAGCCATAATGGTGATCATTGCCGCGATCTTCAGCATTCCACTGTTCATCTTCGCGGAGCAGATACTCCTCTGCATGGGGTGCGGCGAGATCCTCGTGATGGCTGTGGAGTACGGCCGGATACTCTTCGCTGGCACGGTGCTCATTTTATTCACCCAGGTAGCCAATGCGATACTCCGGGCTGAGGGCGATGCTACGCGTGCCATGTACGCTCTGATGCTCGGGGCAGGGTTGAACATTGTGCTGGACCCGCTCTTCATTTATACCCTCGGGTTCGGTGTCGCGGGAGCTGCGTGGGCCACGCTGCTCGCCATGGCGATCTCAGCGGCGCTGATGCTCAACTGGCTGTTTATCAAAAAGGATACCTTTGTCTCATTTACCTTCCACCGCTTTCGATTCAATCCCCACATCCTCAAGGATATCTTCAACGTCGGGATCCCGTCCTCGGTACAACAGTTGTCCATCTCATTCACCATGCTGATCCTTAACCTCATCATCGTCGGCGTTGCGAGCACGGATGGAGTCGCGGTCTATTCGACAGGCTGGCGAGTGGTCACCATTGCGATTCTTCCTTTACTGGGCATTGCAAGCGCGGTAGTGCCCGTAACTGGTGCAGCGTTTGGTGCACGTTCCTATGAGCGGCTGAATACCAGCTATATGTACGCGATCAGGATCGGCATTAGCATTGAGATTGTGGTCGCGGTGGCAACGTTCGTCTTAGCACCGTGGATTACCGCGGTGTTCACCACCGCGGAGGGTGGCGTTCGGATTGCCGCTGATCTCGAGCTGTTTTTCAAGATCGTCTGTTTGTTTTATCCCGGTGCAGCGCTGGGTATCATATCCTCATCCCTCTTTCAGGGTACGGGCAAGGGGCTCTATTCGCTCATCGTGACACTCCTCCGCACGATCGTCTTGACACCGCTGTTAGCCGTGGTCTTCGCCTCTATCATCGGCATTGGTCTCGTGGGGATCTGGTGGGGGCTCGTGGCTGCGAATCTGCTGGGATCAATAGTAGCCTTCACGTGGGGTAAACTGTATATCCGCAGTCTGCATACCGCATTCACAACCGGATGAGGTTAGGGCACCATCGGGCTCGTTTAGTCCGAGAAGGTTCGCTCCATCATCCAACAATGCGATGATCTTCTTCTTCCGGGCAGCGAAAAAATTTAAGTACCGGTATAGAACGGATGAGCAATGAACGAAGACTGAAATGATGAAGACAAAGTGATAGAAGCTGCGTTTGGTGCCGCTTTATGAACTTCGTTCATCGTAAGGGGCAGAGTGATAACTCGGCCTGAGACGAGTCCGCTAACCTCTTTCGTCTCCGCAGCTCGGTGAGCTCGATCCCAAAGAGCTCCTCAAGTAGTCGGATGCTCGTCTCATAGGATAAGGACGTGATGCGGAGCATGAGCCCGCAGTGATCCTCGGTGAACTCGATCCAGCCCTCTGCCATGATATCATTGAGTGCTTCGCCGTGCTGCACTAACTCACCATTCACCACGCGGCACTGAATCGCTGAGGTCATCTCGAGAGCCAACTACTGAAGAAGAAAAAAAAGGTTCTCACATAATTGAGTATCGTTCTCATATGATATTTTTTCAAATATTTGACAGTTATTTTTATGATTCGTCACTCATTCGGTTCGTAACTATCTTCTGTATGATCGCCCAAAGTCACGCTGCCGGGGTCGTGGCAAAACGCATACCAACATACTCCTCGGGGTATAGGTGATCACGGCATGTCTCTGTTGCCCTCCTCGCGTCCCTAAGAAGCGCCTTTTCGGGGCGAGAGGTCCATTTTTGCATCCGCATCCTTTGCTCATGGTAATGGCAGAGAAGCTTGCAGGGTTCGCAGGAAAGATGCCCAAAGGAAGAAACACGCATGTCTACAATTACCTTTTTCATGACCACACGCTTTCTCATACTGTACTACTCGCCTGAGGTCTTGAGTGAAGCGCTACTGATAGATTGAGGATACGTGCCTGTTTTTAGCAGGTGAGTTACAGGATACTTAAAAGATGAGGAGGTGAACAGATGGAAGAAGGAAAACCAACGGAATTGAAGGAGTTGTTTGTCTACGAGCACGATGCAAGCCGACTTGAGCTCTTTGTTCGAATCGTGTATGCGTGGATCTGCATCGGCGTGGTATTAGTGGTATACGGCTTCATTGCAGGAATATGCATGCTTATTCAGTGGTTTGTGATATTGATATTTGGACGCAGACACGAAGGATTAAGCACCTTCATAAAAGGGTATCTCGAATATTACGTGCATGTGCTCAGCTATTATTACTTTATGACTGACGACAGACCGGGTATAATGCCAACACCGGTAACTATCCACGAGAAGAAACGAATCTGAGGTGTAGATCAAAAACGCTCAGCCAAAACTAGTGCTTACAGCACAAGCTCGTTTGAGATATACTGCACAAAAGTTCGATACTGGCGAGTGATAGCCACATCCAAACTTATGAAAATGGTTCTTTTACTATGTTTATTATCCACCTGTCAACCATGAAGAACCTCTCGATCTCATACAAGATCTATATCGCGCTCATCATACTCCTCGTGATTCTGGCGGCAGGCAATGTCTTCCTGCCTCAAGCGTTGCCGGAACAGGAACTCCCCGCGTCAAAGCCCGTGCTTGCCCTTGTAAATGCCGCTCTTATGCTCGTTCTCTACGGGGGCCTGGGTCTGCTTGGATTGAAGCTTGCACAAAAACTCGGCTTTCCCAATCTCTGGGATGAAAACGTCTCCTTGAAAGGAAAATGGCAAAACCAGATATTCTGGATCGCCGCTATCTTCTCAGCTCTGGTATTCGCTTTGGGACATCTTCCCGCAGTGATGATCCTCTTCGAGTTCAAGACGATCGCCGAAATACCGGCTGCACTGATGAGCGAAATCATTCTTCTTAACGGCATAGTTTCGCTCTTCGCGGCCCATTATCTCAAGAAATATGGATTTTTGGCTCCTGTAGGGATACATTTCTGGACTGATATCGTCTGGCATGTGGTGTGGGGAGCACGGTGATGGTGAGCGGAGGAGATGGAAGGTCCTGGTGTTAAGCTGGTTGCCTCGGGTCTCGCTACCGAGATGAGAAGAGAAGGGAATAAATACTGATACTACCGAGTATCAGTATGCGAACAAGTGAACTGATGATCGGGGCGATGGTGCTCCTCAGCTTCATGATCAGCATCGCGGTCTATCCCTCTATGCCAGCCCAGATGGCAACGCACTGGAATGCCGAGGGCGAGGTTGATGGCTCTATGCCCCGCTTCTGGGGCTTATTTCTTCTGCCTTTTATCTTTGCAGGGCTCGCGTTGCTCTTTCTCGCGATACCCCGAATCGACCCGTTACAGGCAAACATCGAACAATTTAGACGATATTATGACGGGTTCGTCATTCTCTTCTTCATCTTCTTGCTCTCGATCTATACGCACACGATCCTCTGGAATACCGGCATTGAGATCAGTCCGAACATCACGTTTCCGATCGGTGTGGGGATCCTGCTGTACTACAGTGGCATCCTCCTCGAGCATGCAAAGAGGAACTGGTTCATCGGGATACGAACCCCGTGGACCTTAAGCAATGACCGGGTCTGGGAACGAACGCATCAGCGGGGTGCAAAGTTGTTTAAGCTCGCCGGTATAATTGCCGTTGCAGGTGTATTTTTCGAGCGCTATGCGCTGTTCTTCGTGCTTGTGCCGGTGATTTTAGTAGCTCTTTATACCATCAGTTACTCTTACTTCGTCTATCAAAAAGAACTGGGTAACCGTATAGAGGATGCTCGAAAGGGATAGGGCAATCGCTCGCGCAGACATGTTTGAAACAGTGCTCAAGGCCTCACCATCTTGATTTGCTCAGGGAGCAAGATCTTCTTCATCTGCTGGTATTCGCGTAAAAATTCTTTCCCTTTTGCCGTTGACTGGTATACCGGGCCGGAACGCTCTAACAACCCTCTGGTCTCCAGATAGGTAAGATAATTCCTTACGCGTGTGAAATTGAGGTTCGCTTTGTATACAATCTCAGTTTTATTTGCCCCATTCCGTGCTACAAAGAGTATATCGGCCATTATATCGAGTTTGCTCCTTTGCTCTCGGCTTTTACTTTGATGATCGCCTTCATTCATCAACTGATCTAGAGCTCCAAATCCTTCTTGTAGTTCCACGAGATTCTCGCTTCGTAATTCCACCATACGCGTTATTTTTTGCCGTTCTATCCCGGTCGCCGTTTTCTATCCGTTTTTATCTTCTTCAGTCTTTAAAAGCTTTTTCATTGCTTAAATTTTAATTTCAATTGATGAAAAAGCACCAAATCCTGAAATATCTACTTTCAAAGGTCTTTTTACTGTTTAGCTCATACTGTAACTTTTCTATACCTCATCTGGAGATTTGATTGCAGACGATGGATAAAAAATTTACCCTATTCTCGTTCGCTCCTCTTCAAGTCTTTACACGCATAGAGCCTTTCCGGTGATCGCAGCGATTCATAAGCTCAGTTTGATGCTCCGCAACCGCTCATTATCGTATGTAAAACGAGTAGGGTGGTTCTTGAGGTACTTCAGGCACTTCAAGTGCTTCAGGTACTTCAGGTAGTATGGTATACTTCGCAATCAAGCAAGGAATCATGATCATCGCTTTAAACATTGCGTACATCGTATTCATCAATCTATCTTTCGTAAGTCCGTCATAAAATATTGGCCGGGATTTAATAAGCACTTCGCGTACATTATCTGGCGGATCGGGGGTTATATCGAAATCGCCAATATCACCGTTCTTCAATAATTCTAAACTCAAATCCCAGAAGAATTCCTGCTTCTTCTCGTAATCCAACTGATCGATCTTACTGCTCAGCGGTCCCAGAATCACATGTGTACCCACCACAATGCTATCATGCCAGTCCACCTTCTGGACGATATTAACGTTCAAGGTGCCGTGTTGTACATAGAAATTGAATTGGGCCTGGGGATCGAGTGCTTCTTGCGGGAAGATGTTCTCCTCTCTTAGCCATCGTCCGATTTTATCTTTTACGAGTTTGATCCTCTCATCCATGGTGCACACCATACTTAGGATGAAACGTGGAGCATAAAACGTCTTTTAAAAAAGGTTAACCTTGTTTTTAACTGCATGAACGTAGATTATACGTATGCATCTCAAAATCTATGAAGAGCCACAACTGCGGAACCCGCGGGTTATTGTCGGATTACCGGGCATAGGGAATGTGGCAAAAATCTCTGCGGATTACCTCATCAAGCAGCTCGATGCGAGACTGTTCGCAGCGTTTTATTCCCCGGTATTCCCTCCATACGTCCTGGTTGGTAAGGGCCGGTACGTTGAGCTTCTTAACAATGAATTTTATTACTGGAAGGCCACCCGTTCGAGCTCTGATTTGATCATCCTCACGGGAAATACGCAAGCATCAACTCCGAAGGCGCAGTATGTAGTGGCAGAAGCGCTTCTGGACTATCTTGCTGGTTTTGAGGTAACGAAGCTTATTTCTATGGCCGCCTATGTGGTTGATAAACCGGTTGAAAAGCCGAACGTTTATGCCGCGGCGACCCACCCCGAGCTCTTAGTGGACCTTAAACAGTACGGAGTTATCCCAATGGGCGAGGGGAGTATAGGCGGTGCGAATGGCTTGCTCGTTGGTCTCGCGCGAGCTCGGAATATCCCTGGTATTTGCTTGCTGAGCGAGACACTCCCGGGTTACATCACCTCTGCGGGTGGCATTCTGGCGGACCCAAAGGCTGCGCGAGCTCTTTTAGAGGTGCTCAGTAAGATCCTCGGACTTGATATTGACCTCAGCGATTTAGCAGCGGCGGTTAGGCTCACGTATGGAGCGAGCTCTGGTATGGAGGACGAGCTGCCTGCAGAGGACGAGCCCTCTGGAATGAGTACTCGTCCGGGCGATTATAGTTATATCTAACCTTCGGGCGATTTTTTGCGCTATGAAACCCGCAAGATTAATACCTGAAAAGCGCGAATCTTGTTGTTCATCGGAAGGTCTGGATGGTGAATGGTGAGCATGCTGCACGGCATGTCAGATTTCCGTGCCTTCCAGATGCAGCTTTAATCTTTGGCTTATCGATCCAGTATCAGGCTTATTCAGCTCTTCCTCTCCGTTTTTTCCGAAGAAGATACCAATAATCTCATCACCTTCGCTATCCTCTTCCTTAAGAAGCTCTAAAAGAGTTAAGCGGGACCTCCGGGGCGTTTGGGCCGATTCCATAGCGCTCACCTCCTACTTGTTGCCTTCTTTCCATGCGAAGACGTGAATCTTCCAATCGAAGAGGTGGTATATAAGCATTTCGGCCACCCCGCCTAAAGCAACTTTGTACAGATTTTACTGGTTTTACGGTAATAATACCAGAACCACCACGTACCGTTTCGTATCAGAGCCGCTTCGGGTTTGGCGGGTTTTAGCGAACGGCCACTTCAACATTCTCTTATACCATACGAACCAGGGATTATCGATGAAACCAATCACATTCTTGCTTACTATCTGACCAATGATCAGTGGGATAACAGGCATGAGTCCAAAGAAGGCCAGGGTAACAAAGATCATACTGTCCAGCGTTAAGTTCATCGCATCACTGACACTTGACCGCAACCAGATATACGGGTTGAGTGAGGTATCATACCTGAACTTGTTCTCCCGCTCCAGAAATCTCTGCTTGAGCGCGGCGAATACCACGGCGTCAAGATTGGAACAGAGAATGAAGGCGATCCACGAGGCTGCGGTGATCCTTATACTCAGCCCGAAAAGTGATTTCCACGCATCCTCGAAGGCGAAGAAGGGTGCAGGGCTCAAGGTATTGACCATAGCGATAAATAGGATTAATAATACCTGGGTTGCGAACGCGATCAGGATCGCGACCTGGGTACTTCTCCGGCCATATACCTCGTTGATCATATCGATGACCTGAGCGATAAACGGGTAGATGAAGACCGCGGCGGGCGCGAAGAAGGTATAAAAGCCGAGATCGAAGAGGATAATCCGCGTGGCTAAGACTTGCGAAGCGCCCAGATAGATGATGTAAAAACCGGTTAATGCCGCGAACCCGTACTGGGGATACCGCTTTATTACCTGTACGGAGATATAGGTGACGAGCGTCAACCCGACGATCCAGTATACCCAGACCAGCATCATCATTCCCAGGACCTCAGCGTTTAATCCTCCCGGCGAGTAGATCTTCGTAGACCTTTCTCATGTAAAAGATCGCGGCTGCGGTCTCTTCGCTCACTGAACACCCACACGCAGTGCATTTGGGGCATCGCATCCACCCGCACTTCAGACAAAGGTCAGTTTCGGTTGACTGAAATTGTTCGCCGCAGTTAAAGCAATAGACCTCGGGGGTTGCGAAGAAGGCTAAAAAGTTCTCGATCAATCGTGAGAGCGGAATCCGTTTCCTATCTGCGGCCTCCTTAGCGCGTTGAAGCACGAGATGATCGATGGTAACCGTAAGCCGATCCTTAGTGCCACCTTCGCGCCTATTCATACACACGAATACCTATCTATGCGTATTTAAAGCTTGTGATGTTGAGTTTGAATGAACGCGGATAGGAGACGGGGAGCTCGTGCGCGTATCGAACGTGATTTACTCAATCAGCAATTTTAATGATCGTTTCTGCACTTCGTGAAATGTTGAACGCTTCTCTCTATGCTTTATATCCTTGTGGGCATATTGTGTATTCTGGTGATGCAGAATGCCTGAAGACAACGTGGTTTATATCGGAAATAAGCCGGTGATGAGCTATGTCCTGGCGGTCGTAACGCAGGCGAATAGTGGCTCTGACGAGGTCGTGATAAAGGCACGAGGTAGAGCGATCTCAAGGGCGGTTGATACGGCCGAGGTCGTGAAGAACAAGTTCATGCCGGGGCTGGGAGTGAAAGAGATAAAAATAGGAACAGAGCAGATGGTTCGAGAAGGAGGAGAAAAATCGAACGTCTCGTCGATCGAAATCACTTTGAAAGCAAAAGTGTAGAGCGGGGGATACCTGCGCTGTTATTTTTCTCTCTGCACTGTAATTGGAGGAGAAGGCGGATAAAGCATCTTTCACTTCAGAGCCGCTTCGGGTTCGGGCTGGAAGGCGCTCTCAGGTGAGATGGTACTTATCTAACTACGTGCGCGGATCGTCGCTGCGGATTCTAGCGGATGTTCGGCGATGTTGCACTGATCATACGAATTATTTAAACGGGGCTTACAGTTTCTGCACGAAGAAGGTTCGTGGCATTTTAGGGGTCGAGTGTTCGGTACAGCACTGGCATCCTTCTTCAGCTTTTTTGGGTACAGGTCGCCTAGATTCAGGCTGCTCTTGTTTCGATGCTTGCTTTTTCTGGCCCATTGCGGTCTCTCCTCACTGAGTTAGTTGAAGGTCTGTTCACATAAACCCTGTGGAGAGTTGAACCGGATTTGTCAATGTGGTCACTTTTTTGACGGATGAGAAGGTATTGGCTCATCGAAGCATTCTTCCAGAGCCGCTTCTGGTTTTCTGGGTTGTCGCATTCCAGGCGGTGTAACGAATATATAAATTCAAAGTATCTTCTCTCTGGAACATCTCCTTGTCTAAAAAATAAAAAAAAGGAGTGCTATAGGAACGCTATAGCGCTGGTATTGGTTTTGTGAGAAGCGTAATACGAGTCATCACGCAACTACTTCTGCAAATCCAACTCTCCTCGAGACTTTTGTTACCCGTATCTTCACACTATCGCCTTTTTTCGTATTGGGTACAAAAACCACAAACCCTTCTATATGGGTTATGCCATCGCCTTCTCTACCTACGTCTTCTATTGCCACATCGTAGGTTTCACCAACGTCGATGGGGGAACTAAAGCCCCTTCTTTCTCTGTATTCCATACCTTACAAAACCTCCTATTCTCTATTCTTTTTTTGTTTCGTGCTACCAAGAAAAAATCGCTTCTTCTATGAAAAAGTCGCTTCTTCCTTTCTACCACTTAATAACCAAATATCCCTCCTTCTATAAATAGGTAAGTCGCACGACATTCGCTCTTGTAAAGCTTCCGTGGAGATCTCAAATTCATGCCCGCATTGAGAACAATGATAAGCGAACGTGTGTGCATGCCATCGTACGAGTACAAAAAGAGCACCGGCGACGAGACCGAGCCAGATATAAGGATAGGATGGTAGTAAGAAAAATGTCCCGAGTATGATAACCGCAAGGAATAGAGCGATATACCTCATTATTGTTACCCCATCTGCTTTTACTGTTTCCTTGTTCAGACTAGTAGTGCAACAAGGGTCGTCTTTATTAAAGGGGTAGGGGAAACAAAAGCTCTTGCGAGTATCTATCGAATGATTTATATGGTCGCGCGATTTTATGATACGTTCATAACCTAAACTGGCGTTTGTGTGAGTGAGTATGGAGTACAAAAAATTAGAAATGGCGCGTAAGAAGAAGATAGCCCTGGTGGCGCACGACAATAAGAAGCACGAGCTTCTGGAATGGGCGAAATTTAATAGAGACCTTCTGGCTCAACACGAGTTGTATGCGACGGGCACAACGGGCAGACTGCTGGAGCAGGAACTCGATCTCCGATCATCAAACTCCAGAGCGGGCCATTAGGTGGTGACCAGCAAATCGGAGCGAAGATCGCGGAGGGTGCTATGGATTTTCTGATCTTTTTCTGGGACCCGCTCGAGCCGCAGCCGCATGATCCGGATGTGAAAGCCCTTTTACGGGTCGCAGTCGTCTGGAACATCCCGGTCGCGTGCAATCGAGCTTCGGCGGATTTCATAATCTCATCGCCCTTGATGGCGGGTGAATACCAGCGTATGCTTCCTGATTATGAGCATTACCGGGAACGAATGAGACGAGAGCACATCGCCTAACAATCCCGTTACCCCTCTAAAGAAACTTTGTGGTGACTTTTTACGGTTACTTTCGCAGCACTTCTTCCAGAGCCGCTTCGGGGTTCCGGGTTCGAGAATGTACGAAAGAGCTCGCTCGGAAAGAACCAGAATTTTTTTGTCTTGTGAGGTGGTGAAGCTTTTTTCATAGAGCTTCGGGTTTTGATAGTCGTACAAGTTTAATCGCCACGATCGCCATCCAGAGGAGTAGCACGCCCAGCGCGGCTCTTTGTAACGCACCAGTCCATTGCTCGAAGATATTCAATCTGTATACCGCGGATACTGATAATGCGATAAGTAAGGTTATCAGTTCCCTACTCAGAGGCATACCCCTTTTCGTAGAGTTCACCAAACCTTTGTTTTCGTTCTTCTTCGGCATCAGCATAATATTTGGAGAGCCGTTCGGAGAGTTCGCCAAGTCTTCGTCTTCTTTCTTCTTCGACATCAGTGTAATATTTCGAGAGCCTTTCATCGAGTTCGTCTAGCCTTTGTTTTCGTTCTGCTTCGACCTTAGCATAATATTTAGAGAGGCTTTCGTAGCATTCTTCAAGCTCTTTACTTTTCTCTCCCTCTCTCTTTTCCTCTTTACTCCTTATTTCTTCGTTTTCTTTATTCATTGTGTGCTTCAAAATGTTGGTGAAGTGATTTCAACCCTTTACTGCGACTTTTTTCTTCTTCTGCCAATTTAATCACCCATTTAATAAGCTGAAAGAGGTTATGCCGGGTGAATTCCTTACCACGTTGAACTCACCTTATTGTTTATAATCAAAGAGGATAATATAAAGTTTCCCATAACGTACCAAAAATTATCGTAATGAACTAACCACTTCTCTTATAGCCGCTTCGGGGTTTCACACCTTGATCAATCTTATAACTCCAAGTATAGCGATGATCAAACCTAGTATCCCAAGAAATCCCAAGTATTTGAGCTCCTCTTTGAGGTATTTAAAATATCCAAAGAATGCAAAAAAGGAAAAGAAGAAGAGCTGCCAAGGATTGTGAAGGGCGAAAGCTTCAAAACCAAGGAATCCTAAAAATCCCAAAAAGCCATTCATCCAAAGTTTATTTTTGTTCGTTTCTTTCCCAATGTTCATAATATCTCACCTAGTGTCATGGCAATTTAATTATGGAACATAATATTTGGACAGTTTCTTGTCAGCCTTCTCCCGCGTAAACTTCCAGTCGATCTTCTTTTCCTGGTCATTCCTTCTCTTGGTCCATGCCGTAACTT
>RXIE01000038.1 GCA_004212135.1 Candidatus Methanophagales archaeon ANME-1-THS
GATCCAGAACTTAGCGCATAGCTCCGCTGGTGCCAGTCAATCTCGCCACTGATTCGATCCGGCTGCCTCAGCCCATCGATATAAAACTCGAGCCAGTCGTAATTCCTTTCTGAGGAGACCTTCCAGTAAAAGCTGAGCGTACCGGGTCCTGAGATTGTGGTCTGCATCCACGAATCCTGGTTGTGGGATATCACACCGCTCTGAGCAGCATCGCCACCGTAATAATACGTGGTGGTCTCTGCAAACCAGTTTGCAGCCCCGCCGGTGGTCCATGAGAGGGCAGTGTTGTCCACCGCCTCACCGAGACTATCCGGTGACGAGGTGATGAATGTTCCATTCCTCGCTGGCGCGGTCCCTACCTGATAGTCCGGGCCAGCTAATTGGATATTCGTAATGCTCATCATACTCGTTGCACCGGGCTCTCCACTCACACTGAAGTTGAGTAGCATGACCGAGCCCGTAGCTCCATTTTGGAGCCCCTTAGACCCATCATAGACCAGTGCGAACCGGGCTCCCCAGGTAAAAGCAGTATGAAAGGCTGGCTCGTCCCACGAGGATGTCAGATCGCCCTTCTGGACATCAACAAGGTTTATAACGCTTTTATCATACTGCAAATCAAAGATCATACTAATAATCGGTCCGTTCTGCACATTAGCGATGGAGACCGGAACCATAACATTCGTGCCCCTGGCTCCTTGGACGTCCGTCACGCCGAAGCTCTCCGCAGTCGCGAGCGCGGAAGAAGGCGGTGGCGTAACTGCCAGGATTGAAGAGACCATCACGATTAGTACAGCTATCCGCAGCGCGCGCCTGTCCATCGCCGAAATTACCTCGCCCTTTTTTAAGGAATCTTTGGCTTTAAAAGGCAGTGGATTTTCACGAGTTGTTTCCGTAAGGGAAATCGACGTTAAAATTAAATGGGAACATTGGAAACAATTTTTCAAGTCCTAAAAAGGCTCTTATAGAGAAAATCCCTACTAATATTGCCTGAGTTAGGCAATATTGCCTGACGGGGGAAAGCTCAATATCATAGGACTGGAGAAGATGAGAAATCTACTGAGTGGTGAAAAAAGTAGACGGCAAGTTGAGGCGGAGGTGAGAACCCTGAAGTTGACTTTGCAGAGGGACAGAATAGAATTGTTATTGGGCAATTTGACGCCTGAAGAGCGATTTGAGTATGCTTGTTCTGTTTTTGATATAAAGGACTAGGTGGTTTTGATGCTGAAGAAGTATTATGAGATACTGGAGAGAGAAGGGGCACTTGCTCTGGCTGGATCAGCCCTGGCTGTTGTACTCTTGTGGTTGCTCGTATTGCTCATATTTGGGTGACAGAAAAGAAACAAAGTGACGGAAATAAACGGAAAAAAACTGATAGAATTGCCACAAAGAACAGAAAATTTCAATCTTTTTGAGAACATCAGAAATGCTCGACACAAGCATAGAAAGCAGAGGAGCAGGCTGGAGATAATCACAGATATTCTCTGTGTGGCAAGGAATGGTGCAAAGAAAACTGAGATTGTATACAAAGCAAATCTCAATTTCACACGCTTAAAGAGTTATCTCGCCTATCTGGAGAGCAATGGATTACTCGAGCTTTCTGGCACTGTCTATACCACAACGGCACGAGGCGAAGAATTTCTACGCGAGTATCACCAGATGGAAGAAAACTTACAGACCTGAGCTTCGCCGCGATACCCACTGAGCAAGAGTACTTCGAGAAGTCCTTTGCTGGCTTGGAGCGTCTGGAGATCGCGCTAGAGAACGGTAAAGCGGAGCTGAGAGGTTTGCCATAACCCCGTGATTGACTCGTACCTGATAGTCTACGAGGTGGTTGAGTCTTCTCCTACGCGGGTCTCTTCCTGCGGATTCGTCAAACCGGAAACGAGCACACCCTGCAGAATGCAGAATAAAGAATAATACATCAAGCCATCCTTAGGTGATTTATATATATACGATCCTGGGATGATAACCATAGCCGCAGGATTACCCATACAACAGAACCATGAAGATCGGGTTTCTCATCAACCCCATAGCAGGCATGGGCGGGTCGGTAGGACTCAAGGGCACGGATGGACTGGTCGACGAAGCAGTGCGGAGAGGCGCACAGCCGATCGCGGGCGAGCGCGCAAAGAAATGCATGGAAGTCCTGAATCTCAACGATTCCGTGCTTATACTTACCTGCTCAGGTGCGATGGGTGGAGATGCGCTTGTGCCCGATACGCAGAGATACAACGTGGTGTACTCGTGTGAGGGCAGAAGCACGAGCGAGGATACAAAGAACGCATGCACACGATTTTTAGAAGAGGAGATCGAGCTTCTGGTGTTCTGCGGCGGTGATGGCACGGCACGCGATGTGTACTCAGTTGTCGGGAGAGCGATCCCCCTGTTAGGGATTCCAGCCGGGGTAAAGATGCACTCAGCCGTGTTTGCGATCACGCCGAGGAGCGCGTCGAAGCTCATCGAGCTGTTTGTTGCAGGAAAAGCAGAGGTACGGGATGCGGAGATTATGGATACCGATGAAGCGGCATATCGGAGAAACGAGTTGCGAATGACCGTCTTTGGGTATGCGCGCACGCCCTACGAGCCGGTTCTGGTTCAACAGGGTAAGAGCCTCTTTCAAAGCGTGAGTGAAGAACGAGCGAAGGAAGAGATCGCCCGGTTCGCATGCGAGTTCATGAGGGACGGGTCTCTGTATATCCTCGGTGCCGGGACCACGATCCATAAAATCGCGGAGGTGCTGGGTCTGGGCGAAGAGAAGACCCTGCTTGGTGTGGATGCCGTCAAGAACGGGAAACTGGTCGGCACAGATCTGAATGAGCAGGACTTGCTCCACCTGCTCGAGCATGAGCGAGGAAAAGCAAAGATACTGGTGAGCCCGATCGGTGCGCAGGGCTTTATATTCGGGCGAGGAAATCAGCAGCTCAGTGCAAAGGTCATCGAAAAGGTCGGGGTCGAGAATGTGATTGTGCTTGCGACACCGCACAAGTTGAGTGAGACGCCCGTTCTCCTCGTTGACACGGGGGACGATGAGCTGGACGAGCGCTTGAGCGGATACCTGAGCGTGGTATCCGGGTACCGGATGGCGCAGCGGAAAGAGGTGAGAAGAGGATGATTCACGAGCCGTTCAGCTCTGATGAATGCGGGCCGAGTACCTTGTGGCTCCAAATGGAATAGAGGGGAGGAATTATGAATCCGGTGCACCCTGATACACGCTGGTATCAATTATCCGCGGAAGAGGTTTTTGACGCATTAGAAACAAGGAGCGAGGGACTCACATCAAGCGAGGCCCAGGCTCGGCTTGTACAGTATGGCTCTAACGAGTTGAAGTTCAAGAAGCGGGGCCCGCTCATCCGGTTTCTGATGCAGTTCCACAGCTCGTTAATCTATGTCCTGCTCTTTGCCGCGCTCGTTACCATCATTCTCGATCTCTGGATGGATGCCACGGTTATTCTGGCAGTCGTCCTGGCCAATACGATAATCGGGTTCATTCAGGAGGGTAAAGCGGAAACTGCGGCCGAAGCGCTCAAGAACTTGATGACGCCGAAATGCACGGTGCTCAGAGATGGGGTGCAGCAGGTGCTACCAGCGCGTGAGTTGGTTCCCGGTGATGTGGTTCTGCTGGGCGAGGGCGACAAGGTGCCGGCAGATCTGCGGCTCTTCTATACCAAGAATCTGAGTGCCACTGAGGCAGCACTTACCGGAGAATCAGTACCGGTAAGAAAGACCAGCAATCCGATCCTAATGTCTGACCTGGTACCTGCTGATCAGTACTGCATGGCCTTCAGTGGCACGTTTATCACCAGCGGTTCAGGCAGGGGAGTCGTTGTGGGGACCGCGGAGCATACCGAACTTGGCAGAATCGCAGAACTGATGAAAGAGACTAGAAAAACCGTTACACCACTCACACGGAAGATGGCAGACTTCACCCGGTTCCTGGTTACTATTATTCTCGCTATCGCAGCGCTCAATTTTGTACTCGCTCTGGTATTTGGCTTTCCATTGGTCTACGCATTCCTCGCCTCGGTCTCCTTGGCTGTTGCCGCAATACCCGAGGGGCTTCCCGCGATACTCACGATAACGCTCGCGTTGGGTGCAATGGCAATGGCGCGGAAAAATGCGCTCATCAAGAATCTGCCCGCGGCCGAAACGCTCGGGGTCGCAACGGTCATCTGTACCGATAAAACCGGGACACTCACCAAGAATCAAATGACGGTCGCGAGAATCTACGCCGGAGGGAAGGACTACACGGTGAGTGGTGTGGGCTACGAACCCAGGGGGGCATTCTTTCTCGGGACTACCGCAATCAACCCTGAACAAGAGAGTGAAGAGCTGATCGAAACCTTAAGAGCAGGCTATCTGTGCAACAACGCCTCACTCATCGAGGGCAAAGAAAAAGAAGGGGGCTATAGTATTATCGGTGATCCGACAGAAGGCGCATTGCTCGTATCGGCTCGGAAGGCTGGTCTTACCACACGCCTGCGCAGACTCGATGAGCTACCCTTTGTATCTGAGCAACGGTACATGGCGACCCTCCATGAGGGCACTGGTCGGAATCTGATCTATGTGAAGGGCTCGCCAGAACGAGTGGTAGGAATGTGCCAGAACCAGTTGGTCAATGGACGTACAGAGCCGCTCCGCAGCCAGGAGATACGAGCAACCGCGGATGGAATGGCGGGAGCCGCTCTGCGGGTGCTTGGCATGGCCTATAAGCTCGTGCCCAGCGAGAAAAAGGAGCTTAATCGTGATGATCTCCACGGGCTTACCTTTCTCGGGCTCCAGGGGATGATTGATCCGCCCCGGGAAGAGGCAATTGAAGCGGTCAAGAAATGCAAACGCGCGGGTATCCGGGTCATAATGATCACGGGTGACCATGCATGGACTGCACGAGCTATTGCACAGCAGTTAGGAATGAGTGGTGAGGAAGATCGAGTGCTGACCGGGGAAGAGCTCTCACGAATGAGCGATGATGAGTTGTATGCGGCTGTGGATACCGTCTCGGTCTATGCCCGGGCTTCTCCCGAACATAAGTTCAGAATTACGACCCAGTTGCGAAGAAAGGGCGAGATCATTGCCGTAACGGGCGATGGGGTGAATGATGCCCCGGCACTCAAGGCTGCGGACATCGGTATTGCGATGGGCATCACGGGCACTGAGGTGAGCAAGGAAGCCGCCGATATGGTTCTCACGGATGATAACTTCGCCAGTATCGTGGCGGCAGTTGAGGAGGGCAGATATCTCTACGAGAATATCCGCAAAGTCATTCTGTACACCCTTCCTACCAATGGCGGACAAACACTGCTGGTACTGGGCGCGATCCTGCTCGCATACAACTTATACCTCTTCGATCCTCATCTGGGCGGGCGGCTTCCGATCGAGCCGGTACAAATACTCTGGATTAACCTGGTTGATGCGGTTGCGCTCGCACTGCCACTCATCCGGGAGCCGAAGGAAGAAGGCCTGCTCGAACGACCGCCTCGCGATCCCAAAGAACGGATAACAGACAGCCCCTTCTTCAAGAAAGTGGGAATCGTCTCACTGGTAATGGCGCTCACAGGGTTCCTCGTGTTTTACCTCATCTGCCCTGGAGAGCATGAACCGCTCGACGAGCTCCGCCTCACACAGGCGCAAACAGCCGCATTCACGACGGTCATGCTGGTTCACCTCTGCTATCTCTTTACCGCACGATCAATCACCGAGTCCGCGTTTACCTTCAGTCCCTTCTCCAATAAATGGGTGCTCATCGGCGCTGCTGTCACGCTCGGGCTGCAGCTTACCATAATCTATGCACCGCCGTACATCGGCATTAATCCGCTGAGAACCGCGCCCTTATCACTCGAGTGCTGGCTCGCCATGATCATGGTCGCGCTCCCGATGTTCTTCATCATCGAGGGTGAGAAATTTCTGACCAAGCGATTAGAACGACGAAAGGGGAGAAGACAAATATCTTAAAGTGTAAAGATGATAATAAAGAAGAGAAATGATAAGTAAAACAAGTAAAACAAGCATACTGCCACTCGTGGTCGCTCTACTACTCGTAATAGCGATTCCTGTACCTGGCATCGGCTCTAATGGGAACGAGTATTATTTCCCCTTCGATGCCAATGGGACCTATTTTAATCAGCTCATGCTTACCATTTATGTAGACGAAACGGGTAAAGCACTGATAACCGGCTATGTGGACGAGATCAAGGGACTCTCGTTCTTGGAAACGGCTGAATACCTCTATGAGAATGAGACGCATCAATTATACGCCCTTACTAACGCCTTAACGTCGAAGGAGGGTGATTTATGGGCTCTGAACTTTAGCGCCTCGAGCTTTTATACCGATTACCATACCGTCTTGTATCTGCCCAGAGCGGTGCAGTTAGGCCCAATTCAGTGCTCCAGCGGACTGAAACCGCTCATATCGGTATCGAACGAGTCGCTGGTCATCGATCTACAGGGCTATGATGTTGAGAGTCCCGGGTTCACGATCGAGTACCGGCAGCCGCTGAAAGGAGACGGCGGTGTGAACGTTGAATCCAGTCGCTGGTATCTACTACCCGGTATCGCGGCCACAGGTTTGGTGCTCGTACTCATTATTCTCGTTGTTACCAAGGCGCGGAAGAAAGAAGCAGAAGGTGACGGAAAAGAAGCAGGAGCAGGAGAAGAAGCTGTCAGCCGCGCGGAAGTAACTCAGCCTGAAAAAGGCGAGATTGTGATCACGTCCGACATGGCACGGGTGATTGAGACGCTGACAGAGAGGGAACGGGCTATTGTACAGGCACTGATCAAGCACCACGGGGAGATGACTCAGGCGGATCTCAGGTACGAGACGGAGATACCGAAATCCTCATTGACCGGGATCCTGCGCGGACTCGAACGAAGAAAGCTCATCAGGAAGAAAGAATGGGGGAGGACGAACGTTATCGAACTATCAGACTGGTTCTTATCAAAAAAGGGCGAAAAATGAACGGGTATGAACGCTCATCTTGACAAATCGTCCGGTATGCCTTTTTTATATCGTTCAAAGGAAGCTTAGAACCGAGGTGATGAGAAATGGAAACACGAAGAAGGAAAATTATGGCTGCGGGCGTGGCGGCACTGCTCTTGGTCGGGCTCGTTGGGTGTGGAGTCGCGGCACCGGCATGGGCGCAGCGGGGAGCGGCGGATGGTGATAAGAATAATAATGGCAATGGAAATGGCGTAGCGCTCGGAAGAGTCGGGGACGAGGTACCGCCCGGGTTAGGTCTGAACGCACGAGTTTGGGTCGTTCACCGCGGATACGGGTTCGCAATGGCAGACACTGAGTTCCATGTGCTCCGGATCCACATTGTCCGGGTACGACACCTGCAACCCCTGGACATGAGAGGACTTATGGAATCGGGCAAGAGCATCGAGGAGATAAGGGCAGAGCTCAGGGAACGGGAGGGAGCTCTTTTCTATCAGGGATACCTGCGACTCGGTGAAGATACCTACCGGCTCGTGAATATCAACGTGACTGAGAACGGCGCTGTCAGAAACTTCACAGCCGATATTAGTGGTCCTTCGCCGGTGCAGAGTGCGACGGTCGGTACGATCTCCGTAACCATTGAGGAGTACGAAGGGTTCCGGGTCGGCAATGGCACGTTGACGATTGCGGACGCAACCTACCGGGTATTGCTCCAGGTCTTCTAGCCACTGACGAGGTTATTATCGCTCCAGAACCGGAGCTGAACACGATTTTTAGTCCCCTGCTGGATGACTATCCTGCGGTGGTCTTCCAGCGTACTCTTTTTGGGTATCGAGTTCTTCTTCTTATGTGATGGCCACGGCAGAGCGACTGACTCGCACGGCACGATATCAAGACCACCTTTAATAGTGGCAACCGCTTTTCTAAATCCGAGGGTGCTTCGGGTTACACCGCCGATAGGATAGAGCGTGAAACCGAAGAAAAGAGATGGAAATCAACTGGCTGAGAGCAGTGGGGGCCGGCTTTGATCTCGCACTGACGATTTCGGTATGCGCGTTCATCGGTTACTACCTCGGTGGGGGGAGGCTGAACCAGGTGACCCCGCTCAGTATCCTCGGTCTTGTCATTGGTGCACTCTTCGGGTTATTTATAGCAATTTACAGTTTGATCAGAATGTTTGGGGCTACAGGTGGTGGTAAACAATGAAGCGGAGGAGTGAGCAGGGGTTAGTATTCCTGCTGAAGAAGATACTCGATGAGAAGGAGGATTATCGGGTGAGACTTTACCTCATAACCTGGATTGCGTCACTGTGTGCGATGCTTGCGTTCGTTATCGGTCTCTTTATTCTCCTCATGCGAATCTCAGCTCTATTCCTGTGAGGTTTTTTTTCTTCCCTTCCTTTTTATACCCGCCCACTTTACCACTGAAGAGAAGAAAAACGAAAAATATTTAAAGTGGACTTAGGAAACAGGGAATAGGCAATGTTACGACCAGTTCCCATGATGAGGATGGAGATCGGAGCGATGAAGGAGTTCAAGGATGAGGTCATCAAGCGATTACATGAACTCGGTGTCATCCAAATCATGGAATATAAGGGAACTGGTGAGACTGAAGCGCCTCTGAGAACTATGCCGGTCGATGTGGCTGTTAAAGAAACCACGAAGTTGATCCGTGAGCTGGGCGAAGTCATCGGGGTGTACGAGGAGGTGGCACCAACGCCCAAAGAGAGCATGGTCAAACGAATGTTCAACCCTTCGCCGCCTAAGAGGATAGAATTGGGGAGCTTGAAGGCACAAAAGAAAGAAGAGGTCATAAAACGTGCGGAGGTTCTCCTTCAGGAAGTAAAAGGAGAGATAGAGGGGACACTGAAGGTTTATCGAGAGCTGGAGGTGGCAATAAACGAGTTAAAAAGCGCACAAATCTCCATGGAACGAATAAAAGAGCTTGACGTAGAGCTCAAGTACGTCGGCGAGGGCTACTACATCACTATTTTCATCGGCTTCTGCACGGCGGAGGCGCTCGAAACGGTCATTTCAGACCTGAAGGACGTGACTTCCGGATTGTATTATCTGGAGCAGGTGAAGAGCGGTGAGGAGGAATATGCCTGTCTGATCGCCTGTTTCAACCAGGTGGTGGAGGACGTTCTGACAAGGTTGAGAAGGGTCGGATTTGAACGTATAGACCTGGACTTTGAGAAGAAGCCGAAAGAGGAGATCGAAGAGCTGGCACGAAGGATAACGGAGAAGGAGCTCGAGCGTGAGGCTGCCCGATCGATCTTGGCCGAGAGTGCAGCGAAGAGGAGGGACGAGCTCCTTGCGTATCGAGCGGTATTGGAGATACTGGAAGAGCGCGGAGAGATCCAGAGAAGTTTCGGCGAGACCGACCGGACGTTTCTCTTACGCGGATGGATTCCGGCCGAGCAAGAGGCGGAGATCTCACGCGAGGTCAAGCGGATATGCAATGATCTCTGTGTCATTCAGGCAGTTGCTCCCGATCCCGAAGAGCGAGCAGTGCCCGTTCTTCTGCGGAATCCCAAATTCTTCAAGAATTTTGAGATCCTCACACGGCTCTACGGGATACCCAAATATAATGGTATTGATCCCACGATTCTCCTTACACCGACCTTCATCTTCTTCTTCGCACTCATGTTGGCGGACGCGGTGTATGGACTCATATGCGTGATTTTCGGGATTTTACTCTTCAGAGGAATGGGGAAGTATAACGAGATGGTGAAAGATGCCTCGATTATCCTCATTTCAGTAGGAATTGCCACATCCATTATCGGCGCGGTGATGGGAGGATGGTTCGGGGACTTCTTCATCAAATATCTCCATATAACCTCACTCAACGCGATCATTCTGCTCGATCCGATGGGAGAGGACGTCGGGCTCTTCTTGCTCCTGGTACTGGTTATCGGAGTTATCCATATTGATATCGGAATTATTACCAAGATACTGGACGACATCACTCGAAATCGGCTAAAAGATGCATTGAAGGGTGATTTGTGGTTCTTACTTGCCCAGCCCGGTGGCCACACCTTCGTGGTGCGCTCCACGGGTCAGGGGACCACCGGATCGTATAGCCTCGCCCAGATGATCGGCCTGCTTATACTCGTCGTTTCTGTGATTTTGCTCGTCTGGGGCCGCAAAACGATGTTCTTCTTCGGTATAACGGGCGCGATCGGGGATACCTTATCCTATGCGCGGCTCATGGCGCTCAGCCTCTGTACCTTTGGTATCGCGATGACGATAAACATTCTGGCAGATCTCGCACCTCTTGTGCTTGCGGTCGTGATCTTCATCTTTGGCCACACGGTCAATTTTGGAATAAACATCCTGGGGTCATTTGTGCATGGCATTCGGCTCCACTATGTGGAATTTTTCACGAAATTCTACGAGTCTGGAGGGGATACTTTTGCTCCGTTCCGGGAGGGAAAAAGTGTTATATTTAAATAGGATGAGAGGAGTATAAAGGAAAGGGAGAGAAAATGGTAAGTGGTGTAGGTCTTGCGGCTATAGGCGCGGGGTTTTCAATGGGTATGGCGGCGATCGGTGCAGGTATGGGAGTGGGAATCGCGGGCGCGTTAGGGGCTGGTGTGATCTCAGAAGATCCTAAACAATTTGGTCCGACGTTAGTTTACCAGGCGCTCCCCCAAACACAGGGCATATATGGCTTCCTGGCTGCGGTATTGATCCTGATTGGTGTTGGCTTGCTGGGGGGTGGCGGGATGGCAGAAGTGACCGATACGACGGGTTGGATCTGCATAGGTGCTGGTGTGGCCACCGGGCTGGGCGGTATAACGGCTATAGGACAGGGGATTACCGCGGGTGCCTGCATGGGCGCTGCGGCTAAGAAGCCTGAGGTATTCGGCCAGGGTATGGTGCTCACCGTGATGTCAGAGACATTTGCAGTCTTTTCGCTACTCACCGCTATTTTGATCCTGGTCGGTGCGGGGATCATTTAAGTCGCGGACTCTCAGCGATGCGTGAGAAAAGAGAGGGTGGATGAGACTATGGTAGCGGTTGATTTTATTTATCTGCTTCCCATCTTCGCTCTTTCAGGAGTCATGGTGTACTTTGTCTGGTACAAGATAAAGGATAGTATCCCGTTTTTATATCCCACGGGCGTGGTTATGGCTAAGGAAGCGCGATTGATCGATGATACGAGATTCGACGAGCTCCTGCTCTTGCCTCTTGAAGATTTTGTAGCCTCGCTTGGAACCACTGAATATGGCGAGTATATAAAGGGGGCAAGCTACGAGGAGATCGAGAACGGTTTGCTCATGTTTAAACAGAAGTTATATGCGGACCTCTTCAGATTAATTCCCGAACGATTTACTGATATCTTTGAATTCCTGCTGAGAGAGTGGGATATGCTCAATTTGAGGACGGTTCTGACCGGCGTGCATGCAGGGTTATCCGCGGATGAGGTGGCCGCTCGCTTAAGAGAAGGCGGAACAATGTTTGGCAAGATATCGAGCCTGGTGGGTGAGGATCTGGAGAAGATCGGAGCAACCTTTGAGGGAACACCGTTAGGGCTCGCGATCGAAGAATATACCAAAAA
>RXIE01000039.1 GCA_004212135.1 Candidatus Methanophagales archaeon ANME-1-THS
GTTTTGATACTCCTCAACTGCCAGCTCAGATAGCTACCGGAGTGTTTCTCCTGGTTTCAATCTCAGGTTCGTCACCACAGTGAGGGGTGGATCTGGTATTCGGAACTCCATAGTTTCGGAAGTACTGTTATCGTTCATATCAGTATCTTTCAATTTCTCGGCCGGCAGAACATAGCGATGTTCGTTCTCTTTACATACCTCATCAGTATAAAGATAGACGCCACCTTCTAAAACGATACTTGGATTGTTTAATCCTGATATAGTTCCATATTTCCCGCTGAGCCCCAGCCCCGGCATCACAAGCTCGGGGTTTATGGTGTTTAAAATCACATAGGTGGCAAAAAGCAAAAGAAGTCCTAAGATAGCGCCGGTCATTCTGTCTTTGGCTTCAGACCTGGCAGAGGGCAATGCTGCTGAAGCAGTAAACTGAATAGCGCCAATAACCAGCATTAAAAGAGCAACCATTCCAGCGGCGATTAAAGCAAAAGTGAAAATACCATTAAAGCTAAATTAGTAGCAAATACAACGCTAATGCCAAACGAAAAAGAAGACGACTCATAATTACGTTAGGCCACCTTATGACATATTTCATCAGACCCTCAACCCACCGAGAATACGGATAAACAACGCAGCGGCTATGATATCCGCGGTAGACCCGGGGTTTAGTCCTTCCCTGATGAGTTCCTCATCAAATTCCTCGAGCTCTTTACGCTGGTATCCCCTCGTTGCGATTCCCCGCGCCCTTTGTTGTACATAGCTGCTCTTTTCAGGTCCGAATTTCATGGTGATAAAGGTGTCCTCCTCGCTCGCAAGCAATCTGAGATACGCATGCGTTATGGTATCATTAATGCGTTCCCCTTTGGCAAAATCGGTTATGAGCGCTGCGTATTCGAAGGTCTTCTCAAAGCCACCCACCAATTCCCGTGAAATCTGATCGTAGGATGCCGATATGGTAAGTATCGCATAGAGTGAGAGCTTCTTTGCCCGTATCTCGGGTATTGATGCCTCGTCCATCACATCAAGTTCGGGCACCTCCCTCCTCACCTTCACCTTTGCTTTCGGAAAAGCGGTATAAACCTCGACTGCATCACCTACGCTCGTGTTCTGCATGATCTCCGTGGCTTTCCGCTTGATCTCCGCAGCATTGGAGCGCTCGCAAGCGCCGGCGGCCATCGCTAAAGGGACCAATAAAAGGAGCGCACCGAAATGTGTATTTCCTCCGCTTTGCCACGCAACGCTTTCTTCCACTCCCCTTCGTATCAACTCACCGACGCCCCGTTCGCTGCGGCTTCCCCGCGCTGCGGCCTCTCTCAATATGGGGTATACGGCAACCGAAGAGGCGAGAAAATGCTCGTAACACGTATCCCTGAAGTCATGTGTTCGGTCCACATTGCCGGGTTTCGGATAAGCCGATACCTCGAGCAGCAAGGCCAGTTGCGCACTCCGCGCTACGTCATCCTCATCCATGATCGCTGCTTATCTTTTTAATCTGGCTTGATAAGTAAGAGTTTATACAACCCAAACGATCGTGACAGAGCGGTGAAGAAGGCTGGATGAAAGAAGAAGATTTACGAGCATTACTTGCTGAGCAGCGATCACTGGCGAACGAATACCATACCTCAATCTGGCGAAGTGTCCATTTCTTTTCCGCCTTAATTACCGCGCTTTTAGGTCTAAGTGGGCTCCTTATAGGATCACAAGCGCCAAAGATCCTTATAGTAGCCTTCCCCTTCCTCGCTTTACTCTTCAGCATATTCGGGATCTTGGTCTTATATCGGGGGAGTCGGTATTTTTTACAGGCAACCTATGCCATTTCGGTCATTCGTAATAAGCTTGATATTCAGAATGCAATCAACAAGAAGGACTTAAAAGTATTTGGAATTGATGATTTATTATGCGACCGATTCTCGTCAGCAGAGGACTATGTGAAGAAACGCAGTTTCAATTTAACGCAATTCAGGATACGGACCATCATTTACTGGATCTATATTGTATTAGCCATTATGAGTGTACTTTTTATGGGTTATGTGCTTACGTATACGTGAAACACCGGATTAAAACGGTTGATTATTCTTCTCTAACTATTTTAAAGGTCTGTCTCCCTCCTCAACAGATATAACAAACGAGCTGCGGTGGACTTTTGCTCTCTTTCCTATCCATTTAAATAGTCGGTGTGATGAACGGAAAGATGAGATGATGGACTCTGTTTTGTTCTTCCTATTGCTCGTTGCTGCTTCACTGCTCGGCGTGTTCCTGGGCACCCTGACCGGGCTCGTACCGGGCTTCCATCCCAATAATCTCGCCTTTATTCTCCTCTCCGTTACGCCGATGATACGAGCGGACTCAAATGCGATTCCTGTTGATACACTGCTTCTCCTCATTGCCTCCACCATCCTCGCCGCTTCGGTCGCGAATACTTTCTTGAATTTTATACCCACGGCATTCATCGGAGCGCCCGAAGATGATACCGCGCTCTCTTTACTGCCGGCGCATCGGTTACTCCTCGAGGGGAGAGCGTATGAGGCGACGGTCCTCTCAGCACTGGGTAGCTTTGGTGCGGTTATCTTCTCGTTCCTCTTCATCGTCCCGTTCTATCTCATCTTCGCCGCACTTCACGTCTACGAGCTCCTTCGCAGTCTCATGCTGTACCTCCTCATAGGCATCTCCGCGGTACTCATTCTCACCGAGAGCTTCAGCGAACGGATGGAGGCATATCAGGCTATCCTCCTCTCTTGCTTTGTCTTTATCCTCTCGGGGTTCTTTGGCTTGATGATACTGAACATGCCCGTGTACTCTCCGTTCCCTTTTCGGTCTACCATGCTTTTTCCCGCACTTACTGGCTTATTTGGGCTCTCCGCCATCCTCTTTTCGCTCCTCTACACGCCACAGATACCAATGCAGCGGATCGAAGAGCCCGTACTGGAGAAGGGGAGCGTTCTGAAATCAGTTATATCAGGCTCGGTTTTTGGCACGGTGGTAAGCATTCTACCCGGAATAACCTCCGCGCATGCAACAGTCATGGCGATGCTTGCACGAAGAACCCGCGAGCCTGAGCAGGTCATTATGACCTTGAGCGGGGTGAACACGGCGGATGTCATTTTCTGTCTGGTTGGGCTCTTTATTATTGCACGTGCGAGGAGCGGAACAACGATAGCGATAAGCCGTCTCCTAGCGGTTACGCCATGGGAAGGATTCATTCCACCGTCAGCATTGATTTATCTGCTCATTGTCGCCTTAATTGCAGCTCCATGCTCATTTTTCATTACGAAGTACATGGGGAAGCAGTTCTCGTTGCAATTCGCGAGACTACCGTATCGAGTGGTAATGAGTGGTATCGTTGTCTTTCTCACGGTACTCGTTCTCCTCTTCACTGGCCCTTTAGGATTGCTGGTTCTCCTCGTAGGCACCTTAATCGGACTGATCCCCATTTATCTGGGCGTACGGAGGAGTACCTGCATGGGCGTCCTGCTTGTGCCGATCATCGTTCTGCTCTGGCGAATCTGAAAAAAATGCGTTTGTTTATATAAAAAAATAACAAATATCTTTACATGGTAAAGGTAGCGATAAATGGATGGGGGAGAATAGGTCGAATTGTGTTTAGAGCAGCGCTACGAGATGATTCAGCACTCGATTTTGTGGCATTGAATAGCCGTGGTGCGGAAGCTTCCTGGGTCGCTCATCTCCTGACGTATGATTCGGTACATGGTAAGCTGGCGGGGGAGGTGCGAGCTGATGAAGAGCGGAATAGGATCACGGTGAATGGAAAAGCGATACAGATATTTGCGGAAAGCGATGTTGGTAAGTTGCCCTGGGGTGATCTGGGTGTGGATGTGGTGGTAGAATCCACGGGTGAGTTCACGGGCAGGAAGGAGGCGGAGAAGCATCTTGAGGCCGGGTGCAAGAAAGTGGTCATAACCGCACCTGCGAAGAATCCTGATGTAACGATTGTTCCGGGAGTCAATGACGAGATGTATGACCATGCACGGCACAAGATCATTTCCGTTGCCTCGTGCACCACCAATTGCCTGGCTCCGGTAGCGAAGGTATTAAATGACGAGTTTGGCATGAAGCGAGGTTTCATGACGACGGTGCATTCGTATACCAACGACCAGAAGATTCTCGATGGGCGTCATAAGGACCTGAGAAGAGCACGTGCGGCGGCAATGTCAATAATACCCACAACCACGGGTGCGGCAGCATCGATCGGGATCGTGTTACCCTCGTTAGCGGGAAAAATGGATGGGATCGCGTTGCGAGTGCCGACGTTTAATGTCTCTATCGTTGACCTTGTGGCGGAGTTAGGGCGCGAGGTTACGCGTGAAGAGGTGAACCGAGCTTTTGAGACCGCCTCGCGATCGTCCTTGAAGGGTATTCTCGCGGTTTCGTACGAGCCACTGGTCTCCATCGATTATATCGGCACCACCTTTTCCGCGGTGGTTGATGCGCTCTCTACCAGTGTGATAGGTGGCAAAGGTAGTTTCGTGAAAGTACTGGCGTGGTATGACAATGAATGGGGCTACTCGTGCCGAGTGGTCGACGTGGTCAAGCGGATAGCGAAGCTGGGGCTGTAAGAACGAACAATCAAGGGGGCAGAGGAAGATGATTGACGGAATAGAAGATTTTTTGACGTTGGATGATTTCGATGTAGCGGGAAAGACAGTACTTTTCAGGGCGGATGTCAACTCGGTGGTCATCGATGGTAAGGTGCAGATGAAGGAGCGGATTGTAGAGAACGCCAAGACGATCCAGGAACTTTCGGAGATGGATGCAAAGGTCGTTATACTCGCGCACCAGGGTCGTCCGGGCGGTGCTGATTTCTTACCGCTCGAGCAGCATGCGGAGTTGCTCGCGACCATTCTGGGATTGAGCTATGTGGATGATATCATGGGTCCGGCAGCACGCGAAGCGATAAAAAAGCTTGGCAAGGGTGACGTGTTATTGCTTGACAATGTGCGAATGCTAGCTGAGGAGACACTGGATAAAACGCCCGAGGAACATGCGAAATCGAATTTTGTCCGACGGCTAGCGCCACTTGCGGATCTCTACATCAATGACGCGTTCTCGGTTGCGCATCGGTCGCATGCGTCTGTTGTGGGATTTCCCATGGTGTTAGACGCGGGTGTGGGGAGATTGATGGAACGAGAGCTGCGTGCATTGGAACGGGCAGTCCACCGCATAGAGCGGCCATGTGTCTATGTTCTCGGGGGTGTGAAGCCGGAAGAGGTATTTGACATCATTGATTTCGCATTGACGAGGGATGTGGATTATATACTCACCACGGGCATGATTGGCAATCTCTTCCTTTACGCGGGCGGTATCATTCCGCTTAAAGTTGAGAAAGACCTTCTGGAGAGTGTGAGTCGAGCAGAGCGTATACTTGAGCGAGCAGGTACGAGAATCAAATATCCCGAGGATGTTGCCATTGAGGTGGAAGGCAGGAGAGAAGAGGTTCCCGTGGAGCAGGTAAAGCCAAACCAGCCGATCTACGATATCGGGGAGAAAACGATCGCGAACTATTCAGAGATAATCCGAAACGCGCGCACGGTGATCATGAAAGGTCCTATGGGGTTCTATGAGAATAAGGAATTTGCAAAAGGCACACGCGAGATTTTCAAAGCGATTTCAACTTCTGATGCGTTCTCACTCCTCGGTGGCGGGCATACCTCGGCGGCGATCAGCGAGGTGGGGATGGATAAACGTGAGATGATGCATGCCCATGTGAGTCTTGCAGGTGGTGCATTCCTTCGGTATCTCCTGGGTAAGCCGCTGCCCGGGATCGAGGTCTTAAAGCGGAAGAAATAAGTTTATCTCGTGGGTTGAGCTAGTAATACCGTAAAGGAAAGGAGTCGTGGGGTAGTGGATATCCTGTCAGGTTCCGGACCTGACGACCTGGGTTCAAATCCCAGCGACTCCGTAACAACCCTTCTTAGCAGGAAAGGTTAATCAAAGAACTTATTTTTGGTGGGTTCTTATTCATTCCTTTTTATTTAAATAGAGTGAATAGAGTATAGAATAAAAAGACACGATAAAGATAAGGAGGTAGACATCGAGATGGAATATATATACGCCGCATTGCTCCTGCATAACTCAGGTAAGGAAGTCACCGAGGATGGCATTACAGCGGTCATGAAGGCTGCGGGTATAGAGGCAGATAAAGGCCGGGTGAAAGCACTGATATCCGCTCTCAGCGGTATCAACATAGCCGAAGCGATCGCGCAAGCACAGCCGGTCTATGCTCCTGCGGCAATGGCAGCACCTGCGATGCCCGCACAAGTACCCGCACCAGAAGCAAAAGAGACGGAAAAGAAAGAGAAGAAGGAGAAGAAAGAGAAGGAAGAGAAAGAGGAGAAGAAGGCAGAAGCGACGGGTATGCAGGGTCTCGCTGCGCTCTTCGGCTGAGCACTTTTTCTTCTTATAAAACGTAGCCCTTACTGACCCATTCAGGCTCGTAGGGTAGCGGGTCCGAGGCCCACGTGCCCAAAGAGAAACGTAGAGTTTGATTTTTTGGTAACGCCCTTCTCTAAGGTTATGCTCCGGTAGTGTAGCACGGCCAATCATCTCGGCCTTTCGAGCCAAGGACTCGGGTTCAAATCCCGACCGGAGCACTTTTTTTTACGGCCATACGCCTCTGAATCTGCCGATCCGTATAATCTTCCGCTACCCGTGCCTTCGACAAGAGAAAGGTTTATCGTTTTACCTTATCTGCAATTGTCCTTAGCTCATTTGAGATCTCGGTCAAGCTTGCCCGTATCTTTATTAATTCGCGTGCAAGACTCCTCTTCTCTTCATCCTCACTCCGCGCAAACTTCGTTGAGAGTGCATTGATCGCGCTCGATTTCTCCTCCAATCGCCCTGAGGTATCATTCAACTCGGTGGAAATCTGACCCACATCCACGCCTTTACCACCGCCTTTCGAAACATACAGATAGATGAAGGCCGCACCCAGGATCAGGCCCAGCAGGAGCGCCAGGATGATATACAGGGTGAGTGGAGGCGACTCAACCATACCAGAGAGTTCCTTATAATGTTCGGATAGCCGGGATGCCCAACCGGGATGCCCTTCTTCAGCTAACCGTCGTATATCCTCTTCTAAGTTAGTTTTGCCAATCTTACCCTGTGCTTCGCCCAGATTCTTCTCGACCGTGCCCTTTGCATCCTGGATTCTTTCATTCGTAGCAAAGAACTTCATTGAAGGCGCCAAGGTCTGTATAAAAGTATCTAACGTCGTGCCATCTCGTGTGGTGCCAACCGTTAGTACGACTTCTACCGGTTTCTCGCCAATGCCCGTTATCTCTTTGTAAGCTTCAAACCCCGGCTCTCTTATTATCTGGATCGGCGCAGGAACATTTCCGGATAGAATAATCTTTGGAACCAGCGCGTCATGCTCCGCCTTCCCTTTCCAGACGAGTACACTTGCACCATGATAAATCGTATCACCAAACTTCCACTCGGGGTTATCCAGGGTGGTCCTCAGTTCCAAGACATAACCATCTAAAATGGGATTGCCGGTCTTGCTTACATAGATGTTGAATTCAAGCTTATCGCCTTCAAGTTGTTTACTACCCAGAAACTCAGCGTAGGTCTGCTTACTTCCAGTCTGCAAATTGAGGATGTACGAGTTGTTCTCATCAAGTTTAAGCACATCCAAGACCTGTGCATTCCCCAGCATTGAGAAGACCAACATGGTGCATGCCAGAATGATCAGCGCGATACCACCCAAGCGTCTCATGCTCATTCTTCATCCCTCCTCAGACCGACTGAGAGATCAGGCAGTTCTATACTCTTCATCTTCCCCTTCCGCTCGTCAGCACCTTTGGCTTCCGCTTCTAATTCGCCCGATTCAGTGATCTTCTTCAGTGCTTTCAGGGAGGATAACATCAGTGCAAGCGGCCCACCCAGCTCTTTTATTCCCTTTGCGACCTTCATACTATCCTCTCGTAACTTCGAAATCTCTGATTCCGCTTTTGTTAATTGCCGTATGACGCCCGAGGTCGTCTCTTCAGACGGTATCTTGCCGAGAAAGACCATCGATTTTTCTATAACCACTTTGATATCATCACTGAATCTGTTTGAAAGATCTTCAATCCGATCGATCAATATCTCCATATTTCGTGACGCATCATCAATCATTCTCAGCATCTTCTCCGCGTTCTCCGCCGCAGGTGCACCTGCATCAATACCCTTCAATTTGGCGAGCAGTTCATCAAGCTCCTTCTTCAGGACGACAAACCCTCTTTCCCCTTCTTTCGTCCATCGCTTCACGTTCTCCATGCTCTTCCCTGCATTTTCAAGTCCGTGTACCAGCATTGTTAGATTCGCGATCGAATAGCTCGCCGGGTCCGGAATCTGCACATTTTTTATATCCTCTGCCAGGTCCAAGCCGGTAAGCACATCGTCGAACTTCTTTATGCATTGTGCAAGCACGATCGGAACGTTACTCCAGATCACGCCCTTCTCGATGATCTCGTAACTCTTCCAGTATGTGGTGACGATATCCCTGTTCTTTTCTTCCACACCCGGTGCGTAGGGGATTCCGGTGATTACTGAGAACGGTTTGGGTGTTCCATAAAAGAGCGAATGATGTCGCTGTAACCTGACGAAATCACTTTCATTATATGCTCGTTCAAGCCATTCTAATTCCCGAAGTCGTGGTGGAAGCCCTGGGCCTGGCGCCCACGGTTGAAGTCCGATCATAAGCGTATAGATGGCGAAGCTGTGCGAACGCGCAGGTGTATCCAATTTCAAAACGTCCGCGTCCTTTGCGAATCGTTCGGACACCATGCTCTTAAATGCACCACCACCGAGCCTCGCGTCATCAAAATTGTCCGCCCTCGTGCTCAATACCGCAATGAAATGCCCGAACTTCTCCTCCTCGTTCACCACATTCCCCTGCGCATCCAGCGAGATGAACCCGTAATCATGGAGAATATCGATATACTGTGATGCCATGGTACTCTCGATTGAATGCCGGTAGTTCACCATGGGATTGAAGATGACATCGCCCTCATTGATGGGCGAATGCGTCCACCGGAAGAACTCCTCCTCTCTGCCGAGCTTCTTCATTACCTCGAAGAACGAGAGCGTTTTGAGGTCCTCTCTCATCTTCTTTAAACTCCGTATCTCCTCTTCCGAGAGCTCGATCTGATGATAGCTCCTTGTATTCGAGGGCATGGTTATATCCCGCAGTAGCTTGTTCTTAAGTGCCTCGAGGCGTTCCAAATTCCGTTCGGTGAGCCGCTTCTCCTCTTCCGCATCGTTTGCCCTTATCTCAAGGTTAAAGACCTCTTCTTTCAAGCTCGCTAATTTCTTCCTCGCTCGATCGAGTTTGGTTTTTGCATCCGCGGTTGCAGCCACATTCGCATGATAAAACATTCCAGTTGTAGCTTCATACGTATCGATCTCGCGCTGAGCATCCCGTATCCGACCTTCGAATCGCTCCAGTTCACCTCTTTGCGAGTCTATTTTCCCTTTTATGCTCGATATTCTCGCCTCTATCTCAACTAATCGCTGTCTGACCCCCGGCATCTCATCCTCGATGTCGTAATAGAGAAATAATTCGTCGGTCGGAAATACACACTCATAATAACCCAGTGAGTCAAACCGGTTTTCATATCCCCGCGCTCTGTTCTGAAGGTCATTGAGGTCGAGCCACTTACCCTTCGCTTCGACCGTTCCACCGGGAAGGAAGCCGAGATCGAGGAGAAATCGTGGTATCGCCCGTTCCAGTTCCTCATCACGGTTCTGCCCCTGAAGGTCTCGACCCAGGAGGAAGAATAATTTGAATGGGTTGGAATAATTCTTGTCATCGATGATGATGTCCCCGGTATGGGACATAAGGAAATGGAGCTCTTTCAGCGCTCCAAGACCATTAGCGGTCGGAAGCACGGATTCCTTGCTCGATGGGAGAATGCCAATGCCAAAGATCAAGGGCTGAGACCCAAACTGTTTAGAGATCCAATCTCTGATGTCAATTGCAACATCGAGCAGCATGCTCGAGCCCGTTCCACCCCCGAACGCGCAGACCATCACGATAAAGAAGTCCCGCCCCCCGGTCCTATTTCTCAATTCCGACGCCGCTGAGCCGATCGCACCGAATATCCGCTCGCGATGCACATTATACATCGCCCTGCCGTAAATCCGATGCTGCCCGCACCCTGCACCCGCAGCCGAGAGATAGGGGTCGGGTAGCCATCTGTTCGCATTCTTCATCAAAATCGTATCAGGTCTGTTGAGAATGATCTTCTTCCGCTCCTCCACCTCGGTGCACGCGCTCGCTGATGCCTGATCAGTATCAATGATCAAAAACTCCTCATTCTTCGGCACTTTACCGGTTTTGGACTTCAGCATTCGCAGGATATTATTCACGATGAAGCTCCCCTGCCCACCGATCCCAATGACAATCCTATTTACCGTATCTTCTCCCTTCTCCATCGAGCCAGCTCATACCCCCTTCTCTTTCGTTTCGTAATCCTGAATCTTTGTTTTAATAGCGCTCATCTCCTCCTCGAAATGTTCAAGCTCCATCCTGCTCCCCCGTAGATCGCTTTCAATCCCGGTGACCGCGCTATCTATGCTCTTTACCGTCGATGCGAGCTTTCTCGCCTCCTTTTCTCCTTTGAACCAAACCAGAAAACAAACGAATCCAAGTATCACTCCGGCTGCCAGTATGAGGTACACGATATAAGGAGCAGCAGCGCCAGCTACCGATGCACGAACTGCTTCCCGGTATACATTCAAGACAAGAGAGATAACCACGAATATCAGGCCGATAACGGGCAATAGGAGCAGCATCTTGTCCACTTTGAACTTGACGAGCATCACGACGATCTCGAGGATGAGCACAAGAGCAACAATTAGTATCCCGATACTCAAAGGCTCTATATCCATATCTAATACCTCGTTTCCTCTACGGTACTACCGCTATTTTAATAGTATAGATTACTGAATATATTTATTACTTTGCCTTGCGTTTACTTTACTTTCATAGTCGTTAACCGCTCGGAATCATAGAGCACCCTCGAATGAGCATCGGACGCCAAGATCCGGTATCGTTGAATAAATCCCCGTACATCAGTTGTGGATATCGACGTAAGTTCCTCGATCTCGCCTCGCTTATCCGTTGTCCAGTAGTCCACGGGATAGATCTCAGATGGGGGATTCTCCTTCATTATGTCGCCCTCAAGTTCGAAGATCGTGTTATAAACCTGCTCAAGAGTGACGAGCGAGAGGCGTATAAGTGCTTCCCCGTAACCACGCAGCT
>RXIE01000040.1 GCA_004212135.1 Candidatus Methanophagales archaeon ANME-1-THS
GTTGCATGGGCTGTGGAAGCTGTACCTATGTCTGTCCCTCAAAGATACCGATCACTCAGCTCGTGAGTTACGGAAAAGAGGAGTTGAAGAAGAGGGCGGGATAAAATGCCTGAACTCATCGTATCCCCATCACCGCATATACGGAGCGATATCTCGATCGAACGGATCATGTATTCCGTGATCATTGCCCTCATTCCCACAACTGCCTGTGGGGTGTATTTCTTCGGCGTACCGGTTCTCACCACCATTATGGTCTGTATCCTCTCTGCTGTGATGACTGAGTATGTAGCACTGCGATTAATGGGTCAACAATTTGTGATGGATGGAAGCGCAGTCATTACCGGTCTGTTGCTTGCCCTCTGCCTTCCGCCGAGGCTCCCCTGGTGGATGGCAGCGCTCGGGGCTGTGTTTGCCATCGCGTTTGCCAAATGTGCATTTGGCGGTCTTGGTCAGAATATCTTCAATCCTGCACTGATTGGACGGACTTTTTTGATCGCATCATGGCCCGTAGCGATGACGACATGGATCAGACCCCTGAGCTATGATGCGGTTACCACAGCGACGCCGCTCGGCTTATGGAAGATGCAGCAGATCGGCACGCCCTATATAAACCTCGCACTCGGTAATGTGGGTGGGTGCATCGGAGAGACGAGCGCGATCGCGATTCTGATCGGGGGACTGTTCTTGATTGCGAAACGATACATTGATTGGCGAACACCACTCGCCTATATCGGGACCGTTGGTCTCCTGATGCTGCTCCTCGGCGAAGACCCGATCTTTCATATCCTTGCAGGCGGCCTGCTCCTCGGTGCATTCTTCATGGCCACTGACTACGTGACCACCCCGGTCACGAGAGAGGGGAGGATTATATTCAGCATCGGTGCCGGGATAATCGTGGTCGTGATCAGACTGATTGGTGGGTATCCGGAAGGCGTCGCGTTTTCGATACTCCTGATGAATGCGTTCACGCCGTTGATTGACCGGCATGTGCAGCCACGGGTATACGGCATAAAAAGGAAAAAAATTTTTACTCCTACTGCGGATAAAGAATAGAGGAATGAGTGAATTAAAGCGGATATTGAGCATATCAATTCCCCTGATACTCATTTGTATCATATCAGGCGCGACTCTTGCACTCTCCTTTGACCTGACGAAGGAGCGGATCAGGGAGGTGGAAGAGCGGAAGATAACCGAATCGCTTGCGAGTATCTTCCCTGATGCAAGCTTCAGGAAAACGGGTGAGTATTATACCGTGCTGGTAAATGGTGAGGAGATCGGCTATGCCTTCCTGGCCGAGGGGCAGGGGTATAGTGGCACGATTAAAACGATGGTGGGACTGTATCAGAACGGCACGCTCAGTCATATTTATGTGGTCAGCCAGTTAGAAACCCCCGGGCTGGGAACGAGGATAATAGAACCTGAATTCACAAATCAGTTCAGTGGTAAGCGAATCGAAGATCTACGATTGCGCCGTGAGGGCGGTCTTATCGATTCGATTACCGGAGCGACCATAAGCTCTCGTGCGATAACCGAGATCGTTCGTACCCGAGCGGAGGTGATACGGAATGAAACTTGATGAGCTTACTAAAGGTGTGTTCAAGTACAATCCGGTGTTTTACCTGGTGCTTGGGCTATGCCCCCTGCTCGCCGTGAGCACCCGGGTCGATAATGCGCTCGGGATGAGTTTGGGTGTTCTCTTTGTGCTCGTGGGCTCAAATGTCATCATATCGGTGATCAAGCAGTGGATTCCACCCGAGGTGCGAATACCCTGCTTTATTGTGGTCATCGCTTCGTTCGTTACGATTGTCGACCTCTTCATGCACGGATATGCTCCTGAACTGCACGCACGTCTGGGGATCTATGTCCCACTCATTGTGGTGAACTGTATCATATTCGCACGAGCAGAAGCGTTTGCATCCAAGAACCCGGTTTCTCATTCGCTCTTAGACGGGATCGGGATGGGTATTGGGTTCATGTTCGCGATTGTGGGCATCGCCTCGGTCCGTGAGGTCTTGAGCACGGGAAAGATGACCATCTTTGGCTACACCCTCATTCCGCAATTTACCCAATCGCCCGCGATGGTGATGCTTCTTCCGCCCGGTGCGTTTCTCACGATCGCCAGTATCATGGCGTTGATCAATTATAAAAAAACGATGAAAAAGGAGAAGGAGTAGGCTACTATGGATAATCTGCTCGCCATCGCAGTCGGATCGATCTTTGTGCATAACTTCGTCCTGTTCAGGTTCCTGGGCTTATGCCCCTTCTTTGGCGTATCGAAGAAGACGAGCAGCGCACTTGGTATGGGAGTAGCGGTGGTCTTCGTGATGACCTGTGCATCAGCGATCACCTGGCCCGTGTATACCTATCTCCTCCTCCCCTATGAGATCGAATTCATGAGAACGGTCACCTTTATTCTGGTGATCGCGGCCTTTGTGCAGCTTGTCGAGATGGTGATACGGAAGCACCAGCCCAGCTTATATAAGTCGTTGGGTATCTATCTACCGCTCATCACGACGAATTGCGCGGTCCTGGGAGTTACCTTAGTAAACCTGGAGCAGCGGTACTCCCTGATTGGAAGCGTGGTGGACGGCTTTTCCGCAGGCATCGGATTTACGCTCGCCTTGCTCTTAATGTCAGGAATAAGAGAGCGACTTGAACTTGCCCATGTGCCGCACTCATTCAAGGGTTTACCCATAGCGTTTATTTCCGCTGCGCTCCTGGCGCTCGCATTCATGGCATTTACCGGGATAAGATTGTAGCCTCCATGATCGAAGCAGTCACGATACTTGGAATTCTGGGAGTTTTGTTTGGCATGGGACTCGCCTACGCGTCGAAGCGATTCGAAGTCCCGCTAGACCCCCGAGTAGGGCGCATTCTGGATGCTCTTCCCGGCTCGAATTGTGGAACCTGTGGCTTTGCCTCCTGTGATGAATTTGCAACTGCACTGGTCAAGGATCCTTCGCTGGTCACGAATTGTAAGGCCTGTGTCGAGGAATCATGGTTGAAAATTTGTGATACGCTCGGTCTTGGGGTGGAGAAGCGGAAGCAAGAACTTGCACTCGTCGCGTGCAGTTGCGATTCCGTGGCTAAGTTTGACTATGATGGTGTCAAGAGTTGTGCAGTCGCTGCCCTGAGCGGCGGGGGGTTCACCACCTGTAAATATGCCTGCTTGGGGTTTGGGGATTGTGTGAAGGCATGCCCGTTCGGCGCGATTGAGAAGCGGGGATACCAATTCTTCGTCGATTTCGATAAATGCATTGGGTGTGGCGCATGCGTGGATGCATGTCCACGGGGTTTGATAAAGATTGTGGACAAGAATGCAACCGTCTTCGTTCGATGCAATTCACGCGATACGGGCAAGACCGTGGCAAAGATCTGTGAGAGCGGCTGCATTGCCTGCAAGCTCTGCGAAAAGGCATGCGAACAACACGCGATACGGATAGAAAATAACCTCGCGATCATTGATTACGATCGGTGCACGAATTGCGGTAAATGTATCGAAGCCTGTAAGTTCGGAACGATTTTATCCATCCTTCCACCTCGAAAGGCGGTTGCTGAAGCGGCTCAGGAGGCATGAACATCGCCAGGCTTTCGTGCCACGATCTGCGCTCTGGAGGAGATTATCAGACGATCTTCACTACCCAGAGGGTAAAAATACCGATAAAGATCGCAACGAGCATGCTCGAGAGGGTGCCAATCAAATAATACTCGGCGAATTTTCTATTCTTCAGGTCTTCAAACCGCGCGATTGATTTCGCCGTGAGGATTAAGCCCAACGCCATATACTGCCCGACCAGGACCAACGTTAGGGTAAAAAGCCGCTCGAGAATCCCGATCAGAGCGCCTGCTCCTTCCAAGCCCCCCTCTTCGGGTAATGAGTACCGGCGTAAGATGCCCCGAACGAAGCAATGACCGGCTACCACGGCGAGGATATACGCGCTGAAATAAATCACGGCAGTTGCCGCGGTGAGTTCACCACTCATCTTCATCCGCACCCCCCCTGCTCAGTAAAGCATATCTGCTTTATCTTCATTTGTAAACTTGATTTCCTTTACACTTGACCCGGGACCGAGTTAATGCTCCCTAACAGGTGATGCAGGAGATTTTCACCCTCCGAGATTGCAGCCCAGTCCGCAGCGGCTAAGATTTGCGATACCGCCTGCTTCGAGATCCCAAAATGGTTCCCGATCTGTTCATAGGTAGAACCAGGATGTGACCGCAGGTAGTTGACCACCTCGCGCTGGCGCTCTGTCCACGACTCCTCTAACACTTCGATGAACCGCAGCAGGGTATTGAGGATCTCATCGGTCTGATTCGTCATATCCGAAGATTTAATCAGGAGCTTTCTGTTGCTCTTTTTGCATAACTCGAGCGCACTCCTCGCGCGGTAGAAAGCGGTCCCTCGCATCCCCAGCTCGTCCGCAAGTGGTCGTTCGATATCGCCGATACCCATGCCGCAATAAAAATCCACCGGCATGTTGGATTTGATAAAAACATAGATCTCATAAGCGTTCTTCGGACTTTTGAGCACGCCCTGAAACTCATCACCCACCGTGGGCTTGAAATCGATGCGAATATCATCCGGGAACTTTGCATTTATCGCGTTCAGCGTCTCTTCCAGCTTCCTGAAAAGAGTGGCCCAATCATCGATAGCCCGTGATTTTTTTATATCGCCGATGAGCACGCAGTTGCTCGTCATCCTCTTCTCCTTTGTTCCAGTATATAAGTATCCACAGAGTATTTATTTTCTTCCTCGCTGGGCCTTATGAGTGGAGATAACGTCCCTGAGCATATCTGAAGTGAGCCAATTCAGGCAAAGTCTAACCGCGCCAGATAGCGCATGGTGGTGGGCACGGTTGGAATACTTTTTCCGAATAAGGGATTCGCCTTATGACAAAATGACTGATTAAGAAGCACAGACCGACGCCTGAAACCGAGACCAGAGCGAATTTCACTAAGGGGTAAAGATAAAGACCTCGAAGTGCATAAGAAAGGAAGACGATAACCGGGGCATGGATTATGAAAACGGTATATGCGTTATCCGACAGAGTTGTGGTGAACCGCGTCTGTGCATCGAACTTCCTGCGAAAGAGCACAAAGAGGCCCGCAATTAAGCCGATGCCCACAAACGCTTCCCACAGCGCATAGGCGAATGATTGCCAATGCACTCCGCCCAAAAAGGGAGTGATATCTTCAAGTGCACCACCTAATACCTCTATCACGGGAAACAGAAAAAGAGCGGGTACTGAACGCTTGAACCATCGCAGACCAACTGCCTCATTGAACTGATCAAACCAGTTATTGTGAGAGGCGCGGATGCCAATGGCAAAAAGGCTGATATAGCCGGGGAAGAAGCCAAATTGTAAATTGGAGAAACTCTCCCCGATCGGCTACCAGATTCGAACAAGGAAATGAGCACTTGCGAACAAGAGAATGAAGACGAGGATCTCCTTACTCTGTGGCGGGGGCTTTATTCCGCTCTCCTTCTCTGGATTATACCGCCGCCAGACGTAATAACCAAAACAGAAGATCAGTAAGGTCTCAAGGAACCAGAGCGGACCAGACCCAAAGAAATCTGACAGGGGGACCGAGTAACCCATTGACCGAACAGAGAGCGTATAAACCACCAGGGGATTGACAATGAAAAAGCAGACCACAAGAGGGGTACCTAAACGGACGAATCTGTCCTTCAAATAGGTTCGTGCCCCCTTTCGGGCATACGACGCAGGCGTGAAGTAACCGGATATCATAAAGAAAAAGCCTAAGACAAAGGACTGCACAACCGCGGTGAAGAGGGTGAGAAGAACTGCAGAGAACACGTCCCCGGTAGCACGATTCTCAAGTTATTGATGTACAGCAGTTTTGGACCACGTTGGTGCGACATAGTACATAGAGTATAGTATCAACCCAGCCATAAAATCATTCGGGAGGAACGAGTGGCGAGCGTTGGGGTAAATGGCCTATGCATAACCAATGATACTTGAAACTAACACGAAGAAAAGCGCCAAGGGAATGATATATTTCAGGAGGAAGAAGATTATCGCTCCGAGATTACACTTCGTATTTTTGTTGATCTGATTCACAATCGTTCTTTTCGGGCAAAACCAGGTCGAGGAGACCGAGATAAGTAAAGCGGTGAAGATAATCGCAAGAGAGCCGAATAAACGATCCATAAGATCAAGAACGGGCGTGTTCAAGAGCTGAAGGCCGATGCGTGAATAACTTAAGGCCGCAGGAAACCCAAGGACCAAAATGATGACTGATAAGAGCGATGCCGCTTTCAATCTGCTCATCGAGGTCTCGTCAACAAGTACCGCGACGCCCACCTCGAGCATGGAAATCGCAGAGGTCAATGCAGCAAAGAAGAGCAGAAGATAAAATACGTCTGCTAACAGGAATCCGTACGGCACTTTCATAAAGATGAGCGGTAGGGTTGCAAAGGCGAGGCTGGGTCCGGCGGCCGGTTCAAAGTTGAAGGAAAACACGATTGAGAATACCACGAGGCCGCTGATAAAAGAGATAAGGGAATCAGACAATGCGATGATACCCGAGTTACTCTCCAGACTCACCCGCTCATCAAGGTAGCTCCCATACGTGAGGAGGATGCCCGAGCCCACCGAGAGTGAGAAAAAAGCCTGGCCTAAGGCCGCGATCCAGACAGAGTAGTCAAGAAGTCGGGAAAAATCGGGCGTCAGGTAAAAGGAGATACCGTCCACAGCTTTGGGAAGCGTGAGGGCGTAAACGACCATAACTGCCAGAAGACCCATGAGCGCGGGCACCATTATCGTGCTCGTTCGCTCAATCCCACGCCGTATGCCTTTCGCAACAATGAAGGAGGTCATAAAAACGACGATCACAAAGAATAAGGGCGAGAAGTAGGTCTGAATAAACTCTCCAAAGACAAGTTCGGTTCCAGAGAGCATGAAGATAAAAAAGGCCAGGGTCCAGCCGGTAATGACCAAGTAATAGCTGAGTATCACGGTCGAAACGATGGTCACAATAACGCCAATCCATTTAAGCTCGTTCCGTATGCGCTTCAGCGAAGAAACGGTTGAGCCTCTGAAATGCCGACCAACGGCAAACTCAAGGATCATCAAGGGGATCCCTAATAGAAGAATAGAGATGAGGTATGGGATCAGGAAAGCACCGCCGCCATTCTGGCCCACGATATAAGGAAACCGCCATATGTTTCCCAGCCCTACCGCAGACCCGATTCCGGCAAGTAAAAATCCGATCCGGGAACTCCATCTCTCTCGAGGCATGGTACCTTCCTGGTGCGCAGCATATATCATTGTCGCTCCCTCCTTAAATTACTAGAGACACGGTTTGCGTGAACCGCATCGAGTAGGACTTCCAAGTTCCGGGTTGATGCGGTACGAAGCAAGGAGAAGATTTCATGGCATTTGAGTTCCTCTGTCACTCCAGGACACGATGCTCACCCGAGGGACGAGAACTTAAGACCCGATCCTTGAGCATGCTTCTTCGTTACCTCTGCTCAGATATTTTTATACTCAAAGATACTTTGTATACCTCGGTCCGAGTGATATAAACATGAACCATATAGACCCCACACTGGTAGAGGAGGCGCATGTGCTCTTGCATCCGATACGGTTCAGGATAGTCGAGCTGCTTGCTGAGAGGCCGATGCACATCAATGAACTCGCCAAAGCGATGGAAGAAGAGAGACGACTCGTCTCGTACCACCTGCTTACCCTTGAGGAATATGGATTTGTGAGCAGTAAATATGAGATATCGGAACACCCGAAGTCGAGGGGAAAGGCGATACGGAAATACTGGGTGAACGGGAAGATGGAGGATGTGATCTCAGAGCTGAAAAAGAAGCTTTAAGGGAGTGAATTGACTCCTTTTTACGTGAAATCACGAGTCCTCACACCGGCAAGATGCGGGTGCAAATGAGCTCAGCTTCACGAGCGTATCACCGAACTCAGAAGGTATAATGCCGGTAGCTCCCATTGTCTTTGGATGAAGATCGATTTCAAGCACAGCGTGTTCATGCCCCAGCCATTTTAATGGCTCGATTGTTCTCGGGCCATTAGTAACCGAAAAGATCTCAAGAGGGAGCTCGTACTGTTTCAATGGAACTGCGTGGGGAATGCCCAGCAGAACAGCAAAATCAGAGGAGGAATATGAAGCTCGGATGAGAGCAGCAGCGCGTTCCCCGGCAATCGGATATTCATCCAAGCCACCGATGAGATGATCTATCGTGATACCATCAGCCGCCAATTCCTCCAGAATCTTCTTCGAATAGCCTTTTATCTTTTCCAAGCCCACCGTTGGGTCGAGGTTAGCGAGGTTGATGATCTGCAACGGCTTTGCAACCTTATTGACCGCTCGTAAAATATCAGTAAACATGAATGCAGTCTCTTTTTTGGCATTTAACACGCATACACCCTTTTTGCCTGCACGAATGAGCTCAAGCAATCGGTTTGCAACGGCGATCTTAGAATCTCCTTTTGAGGGCGGGATATAGCTTCTGCTGGCTGCTCCGACTTCTTTTTCTAACCTCGTTGCCGCCTCAAGCATGCTCTTCTGCCGCTCAAACTCCGCACGGCTTATCAGACCTGATCTGCAGGCGGATTCAAGCGTTAAGATAACACCCACCGTATTATCCCGGTACCCGGCATGTACGTTCACCGTGATCACCTTGCACTTCGCACGTATCCCACTCTCCTCAACTGCTTGCTGTAAATCTTCGCCTATTATCATACTCGAGCACGTGCCCACCACACCCAGTACGTAGGGATGAAACATCTCTACTGCTCGTCTCAGAACTGCAATGAGAGCGTCCTGACCACCAAACACAAAATTGCTCTCGTTCATCGCGGTGGTTAAAACATGCATTCCATCCTCTTCAAGTAATCTACTGTGCTTGAAACTGCATCCCGCAGGCCCATGCAAAACGGCAACGTCGACATCGAGGTCGCGGAGCGTGTAAAGAGCAGCTACAATCGCGCTCGGTCGGGGATGCAAGATCATTGCAAGTTCTTCGCTCATGCGTTTATCATCCTCCTCCTTTTATCATCTCCACGTCTTCACATAAGAGATAATCACAAACCCTTCTTCTGAATCCTCGATGGCTTTGTCAAGTGCTGCGTTCAGATGAGGCGAAAAAACCACGTTCTTTCCTTTTATTTTCTGCTTGAAGTCCTCACCCACAAGTATTATCTCATGGAACTCAGATGCTCGCTGCTCAACCACTTTCTTCAATTCCTCCACATTGACGCCCTCACATACATATTGAGACTCTTCTCCAATAATCAAGATCATCTTTCCTGAGTCTGCTAATCTCCGTGCCATCTCGGTGATCTCACCGAGGAACTTCAATTTCGTGCCTGAATTGGAATTGTCGATTAAGAACCGCCCTTTGAGCTTCTCCAGTTTCATTCTGCCCGCGACCGGTGAAACGTGGGTATTAATCTCCTCAGGTGCGATCCCGAGGCTCAAAACGGCGCAAAAAGCCGCTTCTAAGGGAGTTCGGTAAAATTCTGTACCCATATAAGAATCAAAAGGCTTAAATGCGAGCTCGCCACTGATGAGATCACCGGTTATGGTGCTCAGCCGGTTATAAATGACTGTGGGGCCCTGCCCCACGACCCCGCAAGCCCTGTAAGGGCTTATGTTTGCTTCTCCTTCTATCCACAGGTTTTTATCGCTACCACCAAAGCTGTTCGCTGCCCCGTGCACATCGGGAAGTTCTAAACCCGGATGCACTATGACGCTATTCGCCCCCAAATTTCTTATAGATGCTTTTTTTACCGCTGCTGCATCCTTTGTGCCGCCTGCAATTCGATAATCCTCCTTTATGCTTGTTATTACACCCACATCGCCTACCCCGGTTAACCCGAGCGAGACCTCAAAGACCGCTACGGCCGGCTTCAAATTCCGGTCCCTCGTTAGTGCCATCACCGTTAACACATTCGCGGGTGTCCCGCCCAATCGTGGATAGATCTGTGTATCCGTGGGGGAAACGAACCGTGTAGAAGAACTGGTATGCAGGAGAACCGGTCTGTCTCTTACCAACTGAGAGATCAGCTCACAGGTCGAGGTCTTCCCGATTGTCCCGGTCACTTCAATGACCTTAATTCCCTCGAAGAGGTTTTTTATCAGAGCAATCTCTTTTACCGCCTCGTGATGGGTCATGAATGGTATGCCCTTGGTTAATGCGTGCTTGACCACCTCAAAGTTCGGATTTAAGTGAATCGGAGAGATAATCAAATCGTGACACATCCTGGGGGTATAGGTTGATTCCCTGTACGGGTTGAAGATCTCGACTTCCTTTCCCAGTTCTTTGAGCGCTTCTGCTATAACTTCAGCGCCGTGAATAGGGTCTAGAACTAAGATGGTTGAGGCTTCGTTTATGGTCATTCTCTGAAAAACACCCCACCTTACTTTAGCTTACTTCCCTCCTTCACTTATATTTAACCTTATGTGGCGACATTCATCTCTTCGTGCCTTCCTCGGCACATGGTTACGCGTCGTTAGCGTTGTGGCTGCCTCCACTCATTTTGGCGATCCTCTAAGGGATCATGAAAAATACGAGGCTCTTAATGCCTTATTCTCCTTATATGGCTCTCTCTTCGTTAGTACCCAATAGACTGACTCTGCCATATGACGAGCTGTTGCAACGATTGCAACCTTCTCTCCTCTCCTCGCCTTTATCTTTTGATAGATCCTCTGGAAGCGATTTGGTGTGGAAGAACGAACTGCTGCTCTCGCACTCTGAATGAATGCCCAGCGGAGGAATCCATTGCTATGCCTGTTTATATGCCCATATCTCACCTGTTCCCCGGCTTGTTCGACTTTTGGTGCCAATCCCGCATAGCAGACGAAGCTCATAGGTTTCGCAAACCTCTCTATCTCCCCCAATTCGCTCAATATGAGCAAAGCATTGTGGAATCCTATGCCTGGTGTACTCATCAACCACTTCGCCTCCTCAGTCACCTCCGCTTTCTCTTCCAGGATGCTCTCTACTTCCTTGATCACGCCGTTTAGAACTTCCAGAACTTTCAGATAATTATCCAATGCTATCCTCCTCTGCTGTTGTAGCTTCACCCCCTTCAAGAATTCCATCCCCCTCTTTCCAAATATATCGCTCAGCTCCGGGAGCTGAATACCTTCTCTCGTCAACAGTGCATGCACCCTGTTCTTTATTGAGGTCCTTAAACGAATAAGGCTGGCTCTATGCCTCACTATCGTTCTTAGA
>RXIE01000041.1 GCA_004212135.1 Candidatus Methanophagales archaeon ANME-1-THS
AGTGCAAACCGATTCATGAACCGGTCTACTCCGAACTGCACGATCGGGTTGTAGTAACTCATCACCACGATCGGGATCTCCGTTTCTCTTCTAATCGCCGCGACGTGCTCAAAAATCTTCTTCGGGGTCATGCCTGCGCGAAGGGCTCGTTCCGATGCTGCCTGTATCGTCTTACCATCTGCTATCGGGTCGGAGAACGGTATCCCGAGCTCGAGGATATCCGCATAGCGTGCGATGGCCGTTGCTATGCGCGGTGTTTGTACTGGATCAGGATCGCCCGCCATGAGATATGCTATAAACGCACACTCACCGCTTCGCTCAAGCTTCAGAAAGGTATCTCGGATTCTGCCCATGAATACGCCCCACGTATCTATTATGCGGCAGGTATTAAATGTTGGAATGAAGTGCTGGAAATGAGTCCCGGAGCTGATCAGCATGTAGAGAATTACGGGCCCCAGACCCATCCGTTCTTCAGCAATGCGCCGATCTCTTCTTTAAGTACCTCGAATTTGTCCGTCTTGTATGCGCTTATCGTCTGTGCATCCGAGGGCAATAGGGTATATCCCCGAAGTTCCTCAAGAACCTCACTACGTTCCTCATGGGTTACGTCCACCGCTTCTAAGAATAATTGCGCAATCGCACATTGCTGCCTGAATAATAAAATAGTCTTCTTCATCGACCGCTTTCTATACTATACTTACGCATACGTGTAAAAAAGGGTGAGGATTAGAGAGCTGGTTTACAGGACCACGTGCACGGGTAAGACAGACCCACGAGGTGCATCGCATTTCGAACGAATTATGAGTTCATGGACCACAAGCAGCATCTGTACCAGATTTAAATAACGCGAACTCGAATTTATACCCAGGATTGAGAGGCAAGGGAAAAAATGAACGTCCTGATTGTGTATTATTCCCTGTATGGCCATGTGCACCGTATGGCCGAGGCGGTTGCCGGAGGTGCACGCGAGGTGCGCGGTGCAGAGGTAACAATGCGGCGTGCCCGAGACGCTCCCTGCTGAAATACTCGCGAAAATGGGACGCGCTCGAAGCTCAGAAAACGTTTGCCCATGTCCCGATCTGCACTGTGGACGAGTTAGCGACCGCTGATGCGATCATCTTTGGTACACCCACGCGCTTTGGGAATATGAGCGGCCAGATGCGCCAGTTCCTCGATGCTACCGGACGGCTCTGGAGTCAAGGAGCGCTCGTCGGTAAGGTTGGAAGTGTATTCACAAGTTCCGCCACCCAGCATGGTGGTCAGGAATCAACCATCCTCAGTTTCCACATCACGCTCCTCCATCACGGGATGATCATTGCAGGGCTACCGTATACCTTCGGAGGACAGGCACGCATCGATGAGATTAGTGGCGGGTCGCCCTACGGGGCATCAACAATCGCGGGTAACCGCGGCGAACGCATGCCAAGTGAGAATGAGTTCGCTGCCGCTCGTTTCCAGGGAAAATATGTCGCACTCCTGGCTTCCAAGCTCGCAGCAGAGCGAAAGGAGATTAATGATGCACTGCGTTGAGTGCGGAGAGTGGTTTTAAAAAGAGAAGGAGGTCTAGAAGATGGACATCTCGACGCTTTGGCCGTATCACGCGGCGCTCATGACAGCAGGATTCGTGGTGCTGGTGAGCAGTGCGCTCATCCAGTCGTACTTCAGAAGAAGACGCTGGTGGCTGAACGCGCATAAAATAACCGGGATCATTGGTGCGATACTGTTCATAGCCGGTCTGTTAATCGCAAACTATATGGTCTCGGTAGCAACGGGCGTCCATTTCAGAGTGCCACATGCCTACCTCGGTGCGGTGATCATTCTCCTCGTGGTTGCGAACCTGATACTGGGGTACGCCCAGTTATAATTCAGGAGCAGAGCAGCACGGATACGCAGCGCGCATCGCTGGTCTGCCCGAATCGCTCTGGTCCTGATCCTCGTGAATATACTATCCGGGCTTCTGCTGGTCGACATACTCTGACGCGCACACAAAAAAGAACGAGGTACCATTACATTACGTGTAGCGTTGGTACGCCCCCAAAAAAGAAAAAAGGGGAATGGGGATCACTTTTGAGTCATGGTTTAATGGCCCGCGCACGAGCTGGCAAGAGTCTACTGCACGGTGTACTTGAAGTACATCGCCCAGTTTCTCCCCGCAAAGTCCTCACCGTCACCCCAGGCACTCTCTTCCTGAACGACCACACCAGTATCGTCAAGAAGCAGCACCTCCGCATGAGCTGCAATGATAAGTTCCTGCGCCCCGGCTAATGGAATTGCATAGCTGTGCTCAGTGCCAAAACGCTCGTTTTTGTACTCGAACTTACCTGGTATCGGGTTACCATTCTTCTGCGGGATCGCATCGACGGACGTACCTACTGCGAGGTGTGTCTCGTCCAGGTACCAGTTGCCTGTTGTTTCAAATTGTACATATTATGCTCAATTCTCGCGAGCTGTTCGATAATCTCCTCCGCACCATGAGACCGCCCCGTATTATATGCTTCTTGGGTCTTTTCCGCCAACGTCTTGTTAAACTCTTCGAGCTCTTTGTCATCCGCTTCGTTACGAAGTCTCCTCCGCTCCTCGCTATCCTTTTTGATGCCGAACATGCCGAGGAGACCGGTCCAGCCTGCGCCAAATGCTACTGCTTCCAGCAGGCTATTAGCTAAAATAGCAGCTAATACACCACCAATAACGAGATAAAGGATCAGACCTTGACTTCTAACCATTCTCCGTTCCCTATCAAGCCGGTCCTCATCCTCGTTTATCATCGCCTCCCACGTTTGCCGCTGCTCAGCTTCGGCTGGATCTTTTAGTTGATCTGCGATACGTCTCTTGGACGCTATTTCCGCTTCAATTTCCAGGATTCGTGCGCTCTTGCCTAATAATCGCTCCCATTCACCAAGATACACCATGATCGAAGCACCAACAACGCCTAATACGAAGAGGAAGAAACCGACCAGAATATCCTGCGGCCACCAGGTCGGCATGCCCATCACGCCTGTCATATTCGTGTCCACTTTTTTGCCCCTATGTTACCGTTTATGATCTGCCACCACTTCAAGGAGTAGGTTATTTGGTACTCCCAGGGTCATATCGTATAGATCTTTCTCCTCTTACCCATCTTCGCTGGCGCGAGGTTAAACACCACGGTCTTTAACCGGGTCATCTCTTCTATACTATAGCCAATTCCTTCTCGGCCCGTTCCACTGTCCCCTGTTCCTCCGAAGGGGAAGAAGCCAACGCCATGCGAGGGCGCATCATTGATCGTTATTTCACCGTCCTTCAAACTCTTCGCGACTCGCCAAGCGTCATAAAAGTTGGTGGTAAACACGCAGGAGTCAAGACCATATCGGGTATCATTCGCCGCCTCGATTGCCTCTTCTATATCTTTCACGCGGTGGATGGTGACCACAGGTCCAAAGGTCTCCTCATGGAGGATCGCCGCAGTTCGAGGCACGTGATCGAGCACGGTGGGCAGGTACACATTACCTTCAAAGGTGCCACCGAGGAGAAGCTGCGCACCCTTTTCGACCGCATCCTGTACCAGGTGGTGGACATGCGCGAGGGCAGCAGCGTCTATTACCGGCCCTACCACAGTCTCTTCGTCCCACGGGTCACCATATTTCACCCGCCTGACTTCCTCAAGGATCTTCTTAACCACAGGTTCGGCAAGCTCCTCAACGATAATGACCCGGGAGATCGCATCACAGCGCTGGCCGGAGAAGTTCAATGCGCCATGAACCACTTTCGCGGCCGCCAAATCAAGATCCGCACTTGGCAGTATGATCGCGGCACCCTTGCCGCCCAGTTCGAGATGGAGATGCTGCTTCATGCCCGCTCGTTGCGCGATACGTTTGCCGACCGCGGTACTGCCGGTGAAAGAGATCGTGCCTATCCGGGGATCATCGATATGCGCATCCAGTATTCTTCCTGAGGTGGTTATCACATTGAGCGAGCCCGGAGGAAGACCTGCCTCCTCAAGCATTCTCGTGAACAGGAGAAAGGTGATGGGGTCCGCAGAGGGTAATTTGACCACCACACTGTTGCCCGCGAGGAGCGCAGGCACAACCTTGGCCGCGGTAATAAAAAGAGGATAGTTAAAGGGAGAGATCGCGAGCACAACACCCACCGGCTCCCGCAATACAATCGCGATCTTCTGCATGGTATCTTCTGACCAGTCGCCGGGCATATACTCGCCACAAAGCTTTCGGGTAACGCCAAAGACCGCTGTCTCTCAGGCATACTCCTACTATGAAACTGGTTCTTATAAACTCTCTCAAATCCACGTTCGCGTATCATCAATTGATCGGAAAAAGGTTTATAGGCAACTGAGGTCAACCAAGAAGTACGTGAGGGGTTTGGTGGAATGAGCTACAGGAGCTTCGGGCAACGTGCGCGAGAGAGAATAAGGCCGTTGATTGAGAAAGATGCGAGGTCATAAAATTGCACTGCGAGCTCTCCGAGCTCTTAGTATAGCGGTCTTGCTTCTTCATCTCTTAATTCTGGTAGTCCCCGCACAGAGCGCTGACACACTCTACTATTTTTACAGTGCTGATTGCCCGCACTGCAGAGAGGTTACACCCATAATCGAGGAGCTCGAAACGACCCAGTCTGATATCACGGTGAAGAAGTTTGAAATCGGGTACAATGAGACGAACAGCGAGCTCTTTAATACCTTTATTCAGGCATACAATCCGCCAAAAGTAGAGATACCCGCGGTCTTCATTGGAAGGACTGCGCTTGTCGGCTCTGAGGTCACCAGAGCGCGGCTCGAAGATGAACTGGCATTCTGCTCGGCGCATGAATGCCCTGATCCGCTTGAATTGGTACAGGGCCAGAATGGTCAGGAACCGGAAGCGATGTCGCACGCTTCACTGCTCACCATGCTCATCGGAACGGCGGTGGTCGAGGGTATCAATCCGTGCGGGTTCGCCGTCCTGATCCTTCTCCTCTCCGCACTGCTCATGGTAAAATCGAGACGCGGTGTGCTTGTTATTGGCCTGACCTTCATCGCAAGCGTTTTTGTCACCCATGTCGTCGTTGGGATGGGAATCCTGAAGTTCTACCTCATCTCGGGCATCACGCCCGTCATGCGCGCACTCGTGATCGCGATCGTCATCCCGGCTGGCATTATTAATCTACTCGATTTCTGGCGTGAAAAGTCAACATTGGCTATACCCGCGTTTGTCAAGCCGACGCTCGGTAAACTCGCCCGGTATGCAACCCTACCCGCTGCGGTATTCTTGGGTATTCTCTCAACTATCGCGGGACTCCCCTGCACAGGACCGATCTATCTGGCCATGCTTGATCTGATCGCCGATGTGCCGTCGAAGATGGCATTGTATCTCGTGATCTATAACCTCTTCTATACGCTGCCTTTGGTTGCCCTTCTCACCCTGGTATACAAAGAGACCTCTGCCGAGGAGCTCGATGCGTGGCGAAAGGATAGGCGGAGGTACATGAAGCTTATCGGTGGTCTTGTGATGCTTGCTATCGCCCTCGCCATGCTTTCAGGTCTTATCTAACTCCTTGATCTACTATTACCACCGAAGTGACCAGCACCCAGAACCTTGATCGCTCCATTGCTCGAGTGCACCACCTTTTTATGCTGGAATTTCAAAGATATTTGAAACGATGATCATGACCATTGTGGGTGCGGGTCTGGATACGCTGCTGGACTACCTCTCACTCCATGTACTGACCTGTTTAGTGCCCGCGTTCTTCATCGCCGGCGCAATTGCCGCGCTCTTATCAAAAGAAGTGGTCCTGAAATACTTTGGTGCGAAGGCGAAGAAATGGCTCTCGTACAGCGTCGCGTCCTGCTCCGGAACGATCCTCGCGGTCTGCAGTTGCACGGTTCTCCCGATGTTCGCGGGCATTTATCGGCGAGGTGCGGGTATAGGACCCGCCACGGCGTTCTTATTCTCGGGACCGGCAATCAACCTCCTGGCAATTGTGCTGACCGCACGGGTGCTCGGGCTGAGTATCGGGATTGCGAGGGCTATCAGTGCTATCCTGATGTCAGTGATAATCGGCTTGAGCATGGCAGTGATATTTGAGCGAGGAGTAAAAGAGGAGAAGGGGACAAAAAGTGTCCGTGGGATCGCGACCCTGAATAACCCTGGATCTGGAAGACCCTGGTATATCACACTGCTCTTCTTCAGCCTCCTCGTCGCGATTCTCCTCGTTGGGGCTTCAGGGTTGATCGCCTGGCTCACGAAACTCATCCTTCTCTCCCTCATGATACTGGGAGTCACACTTATCTTGATCTTCTCTTATTCACGCGAAGAGGTCAAAGAATGGGCGATAGAGACCTGGTGGCTCGCCAAGCGGATATTCCCACTTCTTCTGGTCGGTGTATTTGTTATAGGATTGATAGGCGGTCTCGCGGCGATTTATGCGCCCTCTCATGACCCGCAGATCGCAGTTGGAGAGCTCATGAAACCTTATTTTGGCAACAATTCCTTCTTCTCCTGCTTTTTATCTTCCGTAATCGGTGCGATACTGTACATGCCCACCCTGCTGGAAGTCCCGATCGTCGGCAATCTCTTTGGCTACACCTCCGGCCAGATGGCTGCGGGACCTGCGCTTTCACTGCTCCTCTCCGGGCCTTCGCTCAGCTTCCCCTGCATGGTCGTGATATGGAGGACAATCGGATGGCAGAAAACTTCCGGTTATATAGCATTGGTTCTGCTCTTCTCCACGGTTATAGGAATGATGTATGGAAGTGTTGTAGGATGATAATGAAAGGTACGTTGGTAGGCTATGCAATAATACTCCGAGGGGCTAAGTAGAAGATGAAAAAAATAGAAGTGCTGGGAATGGGATGTCCTAAGTGCTGGGCAACGAAAAAGCTGATAGAGGGAGTAATAAAGGATCTGAAGGTCGATGCTGAGCTTGTTGAGGTCTCGGATCTCGATGAGATTGTGGACCGTGGCGTTATGGCAACACCTGCGGTCTTCGTGGACGGCGAGCTCAAATGCAATGGGTGGGTTCCCACGAGAAAGGAAGTAGAAGGGTGGCTTTTGGAGAAACGGGTAGAAAGTAAGATGCAAAAGCCCTGTGCATGCCTCTACTACGCGATGGAGCAGGCGAAGATGATCAAGAAAGAGCCGTCATTGTATAAACTCATTTGCAAGGAGTGCGGGATTTCGTTCTCGAGCAACGTGCAGAAGGATTATTGCTTCGAGTGCGAAAAGAAGGCAAGATAATAAGAGATGGGAAATAAGGAACGAAAACTGGGTATCTGGGAGAAATATCTCTACGTGTGGGTGATCCTCTGTATCCTCGCCGGCACGGTGCTCGGTCGAGTATATCCTCAGCTCGCGGAGTATCTGGCACTGCTGGAAGTGGCGCATATCTCGATTCCCATTGCGATCTGCCTTTTCGCCATGATCTACCCCATTATGGTCCAGATCTGCTTTGACGAGGTGAAACGTGCACTTCTGACGCCCAAGCCAATCGCGACGACGCTCTTTATGAACTGGGCGATCAAGCCGTTCACCATGGCGTTTTTTGCCTGGCTCTTCCTCACCATGGTCTTTGCACGGTACCTACCGCAGGGTGCCACGCTCACGCCCTTGGGCGAGATTCCACTCATTCGCCAGTATGTCGCCGGCTTAATCCTGCTTGGCGTCGCGCCCTGTACCGCGATGGTTCTCGTCTGGAGCTACCTCGCCGAAGGGAACATGGCGCATACGCTCGTGATGACCGCAATAAACTCTCTATCAATGGTCTTCCTCTACGCGCCCCTCGCGACCTTACTCATCGGCGTTTCGGGGATCAAAGTGCCGTGGGCGACCATCGCGCTCGCCGTGCTCATTTACATCTGCACCCCGCTGGTCGCCGGCTGGATAACGAGGGACCAGGCAATCAAGCGGAAAGGAATGGAGTGGTTTGAATGCCGGTGCTGTCCTGTCCTGGGAAAAACATCGATCATCGCACTCCTCATCACGCTCATCGTGCTCTTCACCTACCAGGGTGAGACGATCCTCAAGCTACCGGCAATCATCGGGATGATCACGGTCGGCATCTTCGTGAACATTCTCGTCGTGTTCGCAATTACGTACATCATCTCGAAGCCCATCAAGCTGAGCTATGAAGATGCCGCGCCGACCGCGATTATCGCGGGCAGCAATCATTTTGAGGTTGCGATCGCCGTTGCCACGACCTTATTCGGGTTGAATTCCGGCGCGTCGCTTGCGACCGTCGTTGGCGTGCTCACAGAGGTGCCAATCATGCTCTTTCTCGTATGGCTCTGCAAACGCACGAGAGGGTTCTTCAGTTGATGGCAATGGTATGATTACTCTGGCACTGTAGAGGGGAGAACAATGACGATCAGTGGTAATTTTTTGGAGATAGAGCTTGGGAAGGAAACGGTTGAGATAAAGAGCTGGGAAGAGCTCTTTGAGGAGCACTTAGGCAGGAAGAAGAGCGTAAGGGAGCTTATAGGCGGCTTTGGACGGGGTTTAAATTACTTCGCACTGCTGCAAAATACATACGATGATTTCTCCAAACTGTTTGCCATTTGCACTGGCTTCTTGACGGGGCACCCTCACTTTGGATTGCCGATGACCTGTTGCAAAGCAACGATGATCTTTTTATCGCCCATGAAGAGGAAAGGAAGGAGGCATGGCATATCGTTCGCTAATGCAGGCGCTAATTTCGGGAACGAAGTGAAGAAAATGGGCGTGGATGATATATTGATTTTTGGTAAAGCGAAGCAGCCTGTGGCAGTTTTGCTCGATGGAACCGGAAAGGGGGTAGAGATGGAACTGAGAGAATTTGACCCGGATGCGTTGGTGTTTGATACTCTGGAGAGCATTGCAAACGAATATAACTACGCAACTGCCTGTGCAGTTGGTCCAGCAGCGTTTAAAGGGGTTAAGTTTGCCAGCGCACACTTCTCCACTCCCCTTCCGGGTAAGAAGTTCGGTCTGCCACGAGCAGCAGCACGGGGCGGTATAGGGCTGGTACTAAGCGCTAAGAACATTAAAGCGATCGGCGTGAAGGGGATAGACGAGAAATTCCCTAAGCCAAGGCTGGGAGAGGAGGAGAAGAGGATAGTAAAGGAGATAAATAGGGGTTTGGCGGGAGCGGCAACTGAAAAATATCGGTGTGGTGGTACGTGGGGTGGGAATTTCGACTTTTTACTGCCTGCGAAGGCTTTGCCGGCTTATAATCACAGCAAACTGCTCGGCGAGGAAGCTGAAGAGGTATATGGGCTGTGGAGGATGAAATGTGAGGAAAAAGGGTTGAAGGTCGAAGATGAGGAATGTTCACCATGTCCCATTAAGTGTGTGAAGAGAGTAAAGGGTTCTGATGGTACGATATGGCGACTTGACTACGAGCCTGTCGCTTTGATGGGTTGTGATACCGGTGTTTTTGACGTAGACGTGGTGCTAAAGGCGTTCTGGTTGGCGAATGCTTATGGATTGGATGCAGTAAGCACCGGTTCTGCCATAGCCTGGTATTTCGAGTATAACCTCAGGATGGGCAAATCGCCCACCTTTGGCGATACCCACGCGCTTCTGGACTTGATAAAGAAGATAGCAGTGCGGGAGGGGATAGGCGATGTGCTTGCAGAAGGAGTAAAAGGTGCGAGCGAGAAGCTCGGAGATGAGGATATAGCCATGCAGGTGAAGGGCTTAGAAACTGCGGGCTATCCCGCGTGGTCTAACCCCGGGTATGCCTTTGCCGTACGGGGCATGTGTCATACAAGTATGGAGACCTATAACGTTGCCATCGGGCGACCAGATAAAGTTCATGAGATCGAATGGTGGATTTCAACACTCAAGAAAGGTGCGAGTGATGCGATGCTCGTCCAGAGCGGTGGGTTCTGCCACTTCGCCCGGAAAGTAATACTGCCAGCACTTCCAACATTGCTCGATATGTATACCGGGGTAAAGACGGATGAGGATGAGATAGAACGGAGCGGACTGCAGACATATCTTCTCTCGAGAGCGATTGATACCGTGGCGGGATTTGACCGCACTGATGACACCTTGCCAGAACGCGCGTTCAGATGCGGTACTACAAGAGAATGGATGGAGCGGTTGAAGGATAGGTTTTACGAGGAGATGGACTTTGACAGTAAGGGTAGGGCGACAAAAGAGACCTTGATAAAGTATGGACTCTCGGAATTCGCTTATCTTTTAAGGATCTAGTGTTATGATGGTAAAGGTAAAAGCATTTGGGCCGTTTCGGAGGCTGGTGGCTAAAGGAGAGACAGAGATAGAATTAAAAGCAGGTACTTCGGTACACGACCTCCTTTCCATTTTGTTTCCTTCGCGTGAGATTCAAAAAGAAATAATCGACGAGAAGGGAGATGTGGATACTGTGGCCATATTAAAAAATGGGAGGCACATTCAATCTCTTGAAGAGCTTTTCACACCACTCGAAGAAGGCGATGAGATCGTGATCGTTCCACCATCAGGCGGGGGATAACACCTTCATTTTTAAAAGGGTCAAAGTTTTATATCTGCAAACGCACGAGAGGGTTCTTCAGTTGAGAGAGGGATGAAGTATGACCGCTCTATCGCCTTCCTATGATATACCTTCAGAGACGATAGAAAAAGTAAAAGAGCTGGTAAAGGAGGATGTTGAGGGTATCGCATCCATTTTTAAGGCTTTATCCGATCCTGTGAGGATCAAGATAGTAAAGGCGTTGGGGATAGATGATCTTTGTGTATGCATCTTTGTCGAGGTAATGAAGTACCCCTATTCCGGGCTATCTTATCACCTGAAATTGCTTAAAGAAGCAAATTTAGTGGATTTTAGACGTGAAGGTAGCTTTTGGATTTACAGGCTCACCGATTTGGGGAGAAAGATGCTGGGGATCATTGATGAATTACCAGAATGATACGCCCAATTACGCCCAATTATCCCAAAACCATAAACCTTTATATATAATATTTCAAATATATTTGAAATATGGAGCTGCAAAGATATCCGGAGGCCATTATACCATGGGCACTAACCGCGCTCGGACTAATAACGCTGGTCTATCCAAAGGTGACCGGAGTGCCGTTATTCCCCGTGTTGAGCTATGAGCATTTGAGTGAATATCCAATCTGGGAGATTCCACTGATCTACGTCGCGAGTTATGCGACGAGGGCCTGGGGCGCTTT
>RXIE01000042.1 GCA_004212135.1 Candidatus Methanophagales archaeon ANME-1-THS
TGGTGAACTGCTGTTGAGATAGCTGCTAAGGGAGGAAAGGAATAAAATCTGTTCTTCGTGGTGAAGAACCACGAAGAGCATTTTTTTCAGAAATAGGAGGAACAAGCGCTAAGGAACGCGCAAAAAAGGAGAAAAGACAAAAAATATGTCCCTCACATGGTGCAAAGGAAGCATTTTGATCAAGCTTTTCTAAAGCTTGATGGTGCAAATCCATGAAGGGGCTGAAAACGAAATAGGAGGTGCAAAAAGCGAACATGAAAAGCATAAAAGAGGATGATGTAAAAGATTTAGGAGGTGAAAAGAAGAAAAAATGAAGCGAGAGAAGATTGTACTCAGTATCGCAATCGTGACGGCACTGGCAGCATTACTGGTATTATCTGCGGCGGCTGTAACGGCAACGGATAACAAATTACTGTTTGTTCCTGATGATAGCAGTACGTTATCAGGGTGCGTCAATGTTGATATTTATACCGACATCAACGAGGTGGATAATGCAACCGCAAGTCAGTTTGATATTATATATATTCCTAGCTGCGTTCAAGATTTCCCGAGTTTCACCGCAGGATCAGATTGGCCTTTACACACCTTTTCCAAGCCCGCGTCAGGACTTCTCCGATTTACCACGTCGGTCGGGCTGAACCCGGCAATAAGTGGCCACAAGAAGGTGGGCACACTCCAGCTCTGCTGCAATAGCTCGTGCTGTGGATCCTGGCTCAACTTTTCCGGTGGGCTATATGCCAGTGGGAATTTGAGCACAATCATACCTGCAACGGACAACGGGACATTCCTCTGTGGTAAACCTGTCGAAGTCACCAAGAAGGTCTGGGATGGCTCGAACTGGGTAGATGACCTCGGACCACTGAGTTCAGACTGGCCGGGTAAGGATGTCATCTTCCAGATAAAAGTGGATGCCAACTGCCTGGACCTCACCAATGTGGTTCTTACAGACGTATTGGACTCCGGTCTGGTATATAATGATGCCGCATCACCTGTACCAGACTCCGTGGTCGGTCAGACGATAACATGGAACCTCGGCTCACTCTCCGGCAGCAGTTCGCAAACGATCACGTTCAATGCGACCATAAATAGCTATGGCAAGCTCTACAATACGGCAACCGCAACGGCAACGGTCGATCTCTTAGGTGTGGGTGTCTCGGATAGTGACAAGGCAAGTGAGGAGACAATGCCACCTGCCGGGCTCGAGGTAAACAAGACTGTCTGGGACCCGGATGCAAAAGCATGGGTTCAGAATCTCACGGCAGTCGTGGACTCTGTCAACATAGGAGACCCTGCAAGTGAGGCTGCTCACACCCTGTATGGCTTCGGACCTATAGAACCACTTACGCATGGTGGCGGGTGGGGCGGAGCGGATGACGGGAACCTCAGAGTTATCTGGACTGATGATGCCCCGGATGATGGTGGTCGTAATGCCAGATTTATCTTGGCCAACCCGTACTTGAATGCCAAAGTGCTCCAATTGCGAGTGCTCAACGGAATAGCCAACGATGACTTCACGGTATCGGTGAATGGTAATCTTGTTTACACCTATATACACGATCCGGACATCACAGAACGATGGGTTACCCATTCGATCGATGTGAGTGCCTACTCGAGTTCGTCGACGCTCACCATCGAGATGAACGCCACGGGTGAGAAGTGGAGCGGATGGGATACGTACGGTCAGATAGGGGTCAGTTGGGCAAAGTTATTACGTGACTCGCCAAAGATCGGTGATACGTACCGGTTCAGGTGCGAGGTCCACAACACCGGTGCGCCGGGGATGGACCTGACCAACATTACGGTCTGGGACGAAATATCCCCGAGTCTGGAGTACGCAGACAGCGCAATGCTCATGACGCCCAATGGCATCTGGAGGAGCATAGAACCCCCAACCAGTATCACCCCGTACAACCCTGTTACGGGCACTACGGTTACCTGGGTCATTAATAATTTCCTGCAGGTCCCCCTCGTACTACAGCCCTGCAAGACCTTTGTCGTGGAGTACAACGTCACCGTGATTGACTATGGCTTCGACTGCAATGTCCAGTATGCCAAGGGCTATGCCGAAGCTGCGGCGCAATGGGTTGAGAATAGCGATGATGCGTGCATTGATACCCGATATCCTGACCTGACCGTGACCAAGATAGAAGTGAATGCAGACCTTTCATCCATCAAGGGCTTTGCCTTTGCGCACAACTGTAACTACCTATCCGCGGTGATCAAAGAGCTCAACGGTGTCGATGTTCTCACTACCTTCTACGTCACGTTCAAGGTTGACGATGTTGAGAAATGCAAAGTGGCGGTTGATGGCCTCGGCGGGCTTAAAGAGAAAACGGTCTGGTGCAACTGCAGTTGGACGCCAGAGTCTATTGGAACAGTGACACTTACCGTAACGGTCGATGCAGACGATGATATTGACGAGGAAAATGAGCTCAACAATGCACTTAACAAACCACAGGCTGTGATTTACAACGGCTACAAGGGTAATGGCTGGCAGGACGGCAGGAATATAACCACACTCCAGTGCCACGAGCAGGGACCCATAAATCTGTCCTACTCGACGGGAGACAGTTATTACGCGAATGGGTATTATACCAAATGGAACTACTATGAAGTTCACTGGAAGCCAAGCGACTTTAATATCCCACCGACCGAGAGCTGCATTAAGAAAGCACGGCTCTACGCCTATTACCATGCTGACCAATACGGAGATAAGTGGGCAAATCTCAGCATGGTCTTCAATGGAGTTCCCAAGACACCTGTTCAACACTACTGGGATGGCAAAGGATTCGGAAGCTGGGACTACTCCAGTAACTATGGCGTGCTGGTCTACGATGTGGCAAACGAGTTCCTGGTCACCGGCACCAATGTGGCAAACCTCACCAACAACAACCCAGCCGGGCCCAAGGGCATATCAATGGAAGCCATGCTTCTGGTGGTGGTCTACAACAACACGCAGACCGAACCTGACAGGATCATATGGATCAATGAAGGTTGCGACCTGTTGAGGGCAACGAGTGCCTACAGGGTGAGCCCCGAAGAGGCAACAACTTATGCACCGTTTGCAGGTTGCGAGCCGATTCCCATACACGAGGTGATTGGGGCCAAACTGATCACTGTTGCACAAACCGGTAACTTGGGCGGTGACAAGAACAAACTGTACTTCAATACGGGCGAATGGCAGGGACTATGGCCTGCGGGCTATGTTCCCGGCACTAATATCGGTATTGCAGAGACTGATGTGCGACTATACCTCAAGAGTACGAACAACCGAGCAACCTATCAGGACAACGGGGACATGTTCGCGGTAGCGAATGCCTTCCTCGTCGTGGAGAAAGGAAAAATCCAGATCGAGGTCGTAGATCCCCAGGGCTGTGTGGGTGTGGGCGAGCAGTTCGATGTACCCATCGTGGTAGATCCGAAGGGCATACCGGTGTATGGTGTGGAATACAAACTCTCCTTTGATCCCACGGTGATCCATGCTGAGTGGCAGAATGAAGGCGACTTCCTGAAACAGGGTGGTGCAAGCACGAATGTGTACATCAATACCATTGACAACGGTGCAGGCCTGGTATCGTTCGCAGTGACGAGGACGGGTACGCCAGATGGTGCTACAACGCCCGGAACACTTGCAACGATACACTTCACTGCGGTCAAACTGGGAGCAACCACAGACCTGACCCTGACGCTCGTGAAGGCATCCGATCCGGAGGCACAACCAATCGCGGCGGATACGATTAATAGCAGTGTCATTGTCTGCGACAACAAGCCACCGGTTGCAAGAGCCAAGTCTTTATTCACGTATAACAATGTGGGCACGAAGTACATGTCTAAGACATACTTCGACGGTTCAGCGTCTTATGATCCCGATGGCAGCATCAAGAACTATCGGTGGGCGTTCGGCGATGGCAACTATGGCGTGGGACAGACCTATCAACATATCTATGGAAGCTGGAAGTGGAGCGGATCAAGCTACAATCCGTTCGAGGTTATCCTTACGGTAGAAGATGATGGAAACCCCATGATGGGGAATAGCACTACCATAGCGGTGAAAGTGTATATAGCGGGCGATGCGAATGGCGATGGCATGGTGGACATCTTCGACGGTGTTATCGTGGGGCTCGAATGGGACAGGACCGCGAACTTCAACGGTATCTACTGGTTTGATAATCCGAGGGGCGACAGGGCAGACCTGAACAACGACCAAACCGTAGACATCTTCGACGGAGTAATTGTCGGAGCAAACTGGGACCACACCGCCTGGTAAAACCTCCGCACCGGGTAGATCAGGCATCGGGCAGGGGAGGTCCACCTCCACTTCCCCTACCCGATCCATGGGCACCGAAAAGGCACAAGGGATAAACAATTCCCCCTTTTTCTTTTTTTCGGGGGGATCACCTTTCAACACGTAGAATAAGCGTTTTGAGAGCAGGAAGGAGAAATGGAGTGAAAAATCATATGGGTATAAGGAGAAATGGAGTGAAAAGTCGTGTGCGTATAAACACAGAAGCTGGAACAGGCATAATGGTTTCACTGATAGTACTGGCACTGGGTCTTTTTGCACAGACCGCATTCGCAGCGAGCATGAGTGTTGTGCCTTTGTATCAAGAAGTCTTCGCAGGCGAGGTCTTCACAGTTAATATCTCTATTGATCCAGCGGGAAGCGAGGTATTTGGTGCTCAGTATGAGCTGCACTTCAATAATTCGGTGCTCAACGCAACGTTCCAGGAGAAAGGTCCATTCTTCGGCATTGATGCCACCGTGCTCAAGAATGAGATTAATAATACCCTCGGCTGGATCAAATATGGCGAGACGAGAACCAAAACCCCAGGGGTATCCAATCCCGGTGTGCTTGCAACCATTACCTTTAAAGCTATAGCCGAGGAGGATGGAACCAGCCCACTCACCTTCACCGTTGTAAAATTGAGCGATCCCGAGGCTAATCCAATTCCCGTGACGGTGAGTAATGGAAGCGTGAGCGTAAGAACGGGAATCTGCGGCGATGTCAATAACGATCGCTCGGTTAATATGGCAGATGTCATGACCCTGTGGTACGATATCGCGGACTATCCAGCACCAGGTGCTTATACAATCTCATTCTTGAGCACTGCAGATGTCAACCGCGACGGGACGATCAACATGGGAGATGTGATGACGCTGTGGTACGCACTTGCGAGCTATCCGCATCCGGGTGCCTATAAACTCGATTGCGGCTGAATGATAAGCCACCTGCGTACAAATGACCGTTCAGAAGGGGCATTATATGAAACGAGCAGTTTTGATGTTGGTGTTCCTAGCTCTTGCTCTGCTGCACGGGTTTGTACTGTGCGCATCGGCAGCTCCTGGAGTATGGGTAGAACCCGGATTTGTAAACGTCGTGCAAGGAGAGAACGTCACGGTGAATATAACTGTAGATCCAGCAGGCGCTGAGATAATGGGTGCGCAATACAACCTCAATTTCAATACGACGCTCTTGAATGCAACCAAACAGACAAGAGGTCCGTTTCTCAGCCAGGATGGCGCACCTACAACTGTATTTGTGAATGAGATCAACAATACGATCGGCCTGATAAGATATGGCGAATCCCGGACCGGTGTGAATTATGGAGTGACGCTCCCTGGCGTCCTTGCAACCATCTCCTTCAGGGCGATGGAACCCGGGATATGCTCCCTTAATCTCTCAAACGTGAAATTGAGCGACCCGCTTGCACAGCCCATTCCCGGAGTCGTCGTGACTAACGGAACGGTAGCAATTAACGAATCCACCTTCGTGATAGCCGGCTTTGTTACGTACAGTGATGGGTCACCCGTGACCAATCCCACCGTAGCAATAAGAAATATGAATACAAGCGAGGAATTTATTGCTGAGTCGAATGAGAGCTCTCATTACTACCGCGTTTCTACTAATCGCCTACATATAAACACAGGTGACCTCTTATACTTCAATGCGAGTGACAACCGCGGCAACGTCACGGAGTTTAATCATCGTGTAACAGAAGAGGAGATAACCGCAGGAGGATTCACGCAGAATATTACCATTTACGTGCCGGATACGAGCCCTCCACTCATCACGAACATCAGCGCACTGCCAACGAAAGATTCGGCGGTCATCACTTGGGAAACCGACGAACGGAGCACCAGCATGGTGAAATACGGCACGACACCTGGTAATTACACCCATGTTGTCGTGAATATGTCCTATGTGACGTATCATCATATCTCACTTGCCAATCTCACACCGAACACCACGTACTGGTACGTGGTGAACAGTACCGACCCGAGCAGTAATTCAGCACAAAGTTCGGAGCGAAATTTCACGACGTTCGCTGAGATTGTTATCAGTATTAGTGATGCGAGTGCAGTGTCAGGACAGGAGACAACAGTACCCCTACTGATGAGCAATATTACGAATGTCGGCACTGCGGACATCACGCTCTCCTATAACCAATCGGTGGTGCACGTCACCGCGGTTGACAGTAGTGATTTCGATTTCATGGATGCAACAATTGACAATTCGAGCGGCATAACCCGGATTGGTGCGATCCAAGCAGCATCGCCAGGACTCTCGGGTACCGTAAGACTCGCATATATAACACTAACCGCAGTGGGTACAGGAGGAGAGTCCTGCAGCCTGAATCTCAGCATTACTGAGTTAAAAGAAGCGAGCCCTGAGGAGATCACGATACTCGCAACGACGCGCAACGGGACATTCTTCATCGCGGAGATCACACCGCCCGAGGTAACAAACCCGGCTGCGAATCCAGCATCTATTCCCGAGGATACAGACTCGGATCCAAGATGGGGAGAAACAGCGCACCTGAATGTTACGGTGACCGATGATTGTGGCGTTGCTCAGGTCACCATCAACCTCTCCTCAATTGGAGGTGTGCATGACCAGCAAATGACGCGCATCCCGGGCACGGATATATGGACAGTAACCGTTAATGCTTCTGCTGGCACGGCACGGTATGCTTATGAAAGCTACATTCCCCATGAGCTGCAGGTAACTGCAACCGATATATTTGGGAACAAAAACACCTCGGTAAGCCTATCACTGGTGATCATACTGAATGGCGATGTGAGTGAGAATGGCGAAGTAAGCCTTTACGATGCGCTCTTTATTCGTAAATATGTACTTAGAAAACCAGGATTTGAAACGATGAATGAGCGAGTGGGAGAAGTGAGTGGGAACGGCGAAGTAACCCTATATGATTCGATGTATCTTTCAAAACACGTGCTGGCTGAGACGGGATTTGAAACGCTTCACTGAACGGAGGTGAGCATACACCTGAAATGAGAAGAAGAATGGGAATGAACAAAAGGTTAGTGGTCGTACAGGTGGTAGCACTCTTCTTAGCGTTAGCTCCGCTGCTTGTCTTGCCCTCGCATGCAACCTCAACTGTTGTATCGATTGCGGATACCTTTATGGTAACCGGTGGAACTGCGAGCACGCATATTATGATCCACAATGTCTCATACCTCGGCGTGGCAGACATAACGCTCACCTTCGACCCCTCGGTGGTTCACATTGTTTCTCTCACTGCGAGTGATTTTGATCTCCTCTTACCAGTGATCAATAATACAGCAGGTACTGCCAGGCTCGGCGGGATGGATTATGGCGATGGATTGTACGGCAATGTCACGGTTGCAGAGGTAACCGTTAAAGCGGTTGGTGACCATGGTGAACTGAGCGGATTGAACCTCAGTATCAATGAATTGAAGGAAGCGGGTCCTGAAGAAATTGCTATACCCGCAACGGTGGATAATGGCACTGCGTTTATTAACCTCCCCCCGGTTGCGATCGCAGCGACTGTGCACCGCTACAATAACATTGGTTCCATGTATCCATGTTCAGTGCTCTTCAGTGCGTCTGCCTCTTACGACCCTGATGGGGATGCGATCACGAACTATGCGTGGGACTTCGGCGATGGGCATTCAGGCGAAGGGCTGCATGTAGAGCACGGGTATTCGAGCTCTCGATGGACTGGCACTTACGAGCCTTTTGAGGTCAGTTTAACTGCAGAGGATGAATGGGGGCTGATAGATACCGTGTTTATGCCGGTACATGTCTTTATTGCTGGTGATGCGAACGGCGACGGTGTGGTGGATATCTTTGATGGCGTCATTGTGGGACTCGAATGGGATACGCACTGCACCGGCTACGGGTGGAGCACGGACCGAAGCGACCAGGCGGACTTGAACAACGACTGCGTCATCGACATCTTTGACGGAGTGATCGTCGGCGCGAACTGGGATCATCTCGCGGGCTAGCGGAAAAATTTCGAAAAGTTTATATGAAGCTGATTAAAAATATGAAAAGGTGACAAGAAATGGATAAAAAAGAAGCAATTTTGATAGGGATGTTACCATTTGTGTTACTCATCTGCGCGTCCTCCGTGGCCCACGCAGCGCCCGTGGTCGTGAGCGTATCGCCCCCGAGCACAAGCACCTCACAGGGGCAGCTCTTCACGGTTGATATAACCATAGACCCGAGAGGAGCTGAGGTATTCGGTGCTCAATACGATCTTTACTTCGACTCAAGCGTTTTAACCGTAGTATCGCAAACTCAGGGGACCTTCCTCAGCCAGGACGGCGCTCGAACAAATGTCTTTGTAAATGAAACAAATAACACTATTGGAAAAGTCAAGTATGGTGAAGGGAGGATCGGGATCGCAAACGGGGTATCCTCTCCGGGCGTTCTGGCTTCTCTTTCATTCAAGGCTATCCGCAGCTCAGGAACGAGCAATTTGATCTTGAGCACGGTAAAAGTGAGCGACGCAGCGGGTAATAAAATCGAGGTCGAGGTTAAGGACGGTACCTGCACTGTGGGAACTGGTACCGGAGAGCCTGCTTTTACGGACACCAAAGTTGAAGAAGCGCACAAGCTGATGGAAGTGAATCCCGAAGCGATTATTTTGCTTGATGTCAGATCAGCGGAGGAGCATGAAGCGGAGTATATCTCCATGCCGCAGGTTGAACTCAAGAACATACCGGCGGATGAGCTGGAGAACCGGCTTGGCGAACTGGATAAAACGAAGAAGCTCATAGTGTATGACAGAACCGGTGTGAGAAGTAAAGAAGCGAGTGGAGTACTCGTGAGGCATGGCTATCAACAGGTCTATAATCTGCTTGGCGGGCTTGACGCGTGGAGAATTAATTTCCGTGAGGCTATCATCAAGGCTACACCATCTCCAGCACTGACAGCCACTCCCCCACCTACCGTGACGGTTTCACCCTCCTCACCTCCAGCTCCGCTTACACCAACTCCTCGCATAAGCGGGTTTGAAGCGTTCTTCGCACTCACCATGCTTGCGGTATCCTCTCTTTTAACGAGGAGGAAGGAGTGAGGGAAATGGGTAAGGTACTGGCAACGACAACGGCTGTTATCGCTTCGGTTATCTTCGTGCAGACCGCTTATGCGGTGCAGATAAGCATTGTGCCATCATTCCAAACGGTTTCAAGAGGTGATAATTTCACGGTTAGTATCAGCCTTGATCCTGAAGGGAGCGAGGTGTTCGGCGCTCAATATGAAGTGCGATTCAATACCACGCTGCTGTATGCCCGAGATCAAGCGAGAGGTCCGTTTCTCAGCCAGGGTGGTGCAACCACCACACTATTCGTGAACGAAATGAACAATACGATTGGCGTGATAAAATACGGGGAATCCCGAACGGGTGTTGAGTCTGGAGTAACCGTGCCAGGAGACCTCGCAACACTCTCGTTCAGCGCGATAGAGCCCGGCGTGTGCTACCTGAATCTCTCGAATGTGAAATTAAGCGATCCCCTTACCCTGCCACTTCCAGTTCCGCGGCTCAATAATGGACGATGCGAGATAAGAGCGGTGGAAGCAACCCCAACGCCTGCACCTACCCAGAGGTCAGGTGGAGTTGTAACGCCAACGCTACCGCCAACCTCTTCACCAGCACCCGTTCGAACGTCAAGTCCCACACCGAAGCCAGCAGCGACACCCCTTACCACGGTATCGCCACCGGGGATTTCCTCCATTGATCTGTCTCCATCACCAACGCCAGTTGTAACCACTTCGGCAACTCCCGGTTCAATGCCGGTATTAGAAGAGGAAGAAAAGATGAGGAGATTACCTGGATTTGAGGCAACGCCATTTATAATCACCGTTGTGGCACTCTACTTGCTTGTAAAACTGAGAAATGGAGGTGATAGAAATGAATAATGTGTGTGGTGAAAAGATGAAACATACCATTGCTCTGGTAATAATCGTTGCACTCGTGGGTATTTTGATACAGACAGTCTCAGCAGCGCGGGTAAGTGTCGAACCCGTCTATCTCAAAGGCGCACCGGGAGAAGAATTCACGGTGAACATAACCGTGGATCCCGAAGGAAGCGAGATATTTGGCGCTCAATATGAGCTGCACTTCAATACTGAACTGTTGAAAGCAACTGCACAGACTAAGGGTCCGTTTCTCAGCCAGGACGGCGCTGGCACGACTGTGCTTATAAACAAAATTGACAATGTTATTGGAAGGCTCGAGTATGGCGAAACCAGAACTGGCGTCACATCTGGCGTAAACAAATCAGGTGTGCTTGCAACAATCGGGTTTGAAGCGATTACAGCGCATGGAGGTGTTAGTGAACTTCGACTCGAGAACGCTAAATTGAGCGATCCTGAGGCTAAACCTACCCCCGCAGAGGTCAATAATGGGAGTATAGCACTATCCAGCTACAACTTCGACGGGTTCCCCGTGACCACGCGAGTGAATGGTACTGTTCACGGCGGTATCTTCATTGACTATGAGCCCTGGACCAGTAC